>NZ_FNBX01000003.1 GCF_900102485.1 Desulfovibrio legallii
GACGCCATGCTCGGGGCAGTCCACTCGGGGAATCCGAGCATGCAGGAACGTCTTGAACTGGCACGTGTCCAGATGGCGCCAGACACGAGGCTCGGCATGGTCGCGGCAAGCCAGCTCTCGACCACAAGTAGGGCAAAACCAGCGAACACCAGGACCATGCTCCACGCGGATGTCTACCCGACCTTCCGCCGTGTCCAGTTCAACAGCCTCAACAAACCAGGGCTCGGTCAGCCCGAGAATCCGAAAATATAGGTCCGTATCCTTCATTGGTGCCCTCCGGGAAGGACATTAGCAGATCAGCTACCCACGGAAAACCCGGAAGAGCCAAAAACAAAAAGACGCGCGGGGTCAGCGCAGTTCGCGCTCCACCACGGCGGCCAGATCCTGAGCGTACTGCCGGACTTTGTCGGGATTTTCGCCTTCCACCATAACCCGGCACAGGGCCTCCGTGCCGGAATAGCGCAGCAGCACGCGGCCGCGGCCGGCCAGTTCCTTTTCCACCTGGGCCACGGCTTCGCCGATGGCCGGACGCTCCGCAAAGGGCAGGCGTTTTTCCACCCGCACGTTGACCAGGGTCTGGGGCAGGGGCGTGAGCAGCCCGGCCAGCTGTGAAAGGGGCTTCTCCTTCTCGCGCATAATGCGCAGAATCTGCAGGGCCGCCAGCAGGCCGTCGCCCGTGGTGCTGTAGCGGTGGAAAATCAGGTGGCCGGACTGCTCCCCACCCAGCATGGCCCCCTCGCGGCGCATGGCCTCCATGACGTACCTGTCGCCCACCTTGGTGCGCAGCAGCGTGCCGCCGTGCTCGCGCATAAAAATTTCCAGGGCCATATTGCTCATGGCCGTGGCCACCAGCAAATTGCCCGGCAGCTCCCCGCGGGCCATCATGGCCTGGGCGCACATGGCCATGAGCTGATCGCCGTCCAGAACGACGCCGTGCTCGTCCACCACAATAAGCCGATCGGCGTCGCCGTCCAGGGCCAGCCCCACGTCGGCCCGCACCTCGCGCACCTTGGCGGCCACCACTTCCGGGTGCAGGGAGCCGCAGTGCTCATTAATGTTGGTGCCGTTGGGCCCGGTGCCCAGGCGAAAAACCTCGGCCCCCAGCTCTTCCAGAGCCAGGGGGGCCACCTTGTAACTGGCACCGTTGGCGCAATCCACCACGATGCGCAGACCGGAGAGGGTCAGCTGCGGGGGAAAGCAGCTTTTGGTATAGACGATGTAGCGGCCCCCGGCGTCTTCGATCTTGGTGGCCCGCCCAACGCCGCGCGCGTCGGGGTACGGCCAGGCAAAGCCGGGATCCAGCACCATGGCGGCAATTTCGTCCTCGGTTTCGTCAGGCAGCTTGTAGCCTTCGGCGTCAAAGAACTTGATGCCGTTGTCCTGAAAAGGATTGTGCGAGGCGGAAATAACCACGCCCAGATCCGCGCGCATGCTGCGCGTGAGGAAGGAAATGGCCGGCGTGGGCAAAGGCCCGGTCATAATGACGTGCATGCCCGCGGCGCAGAGCCCGGCCGTGAGGGCCGATTCAAGCATATAACCCGAAAGGCGCGTATCCTTGCCGATGACCACCTTGTGCTGGTGCTCGCCCCGGCGGAAGCGCACCCCGGCGGCCAGGCCCAGGCGCAGGGCCACGTCCACAGTCATGGGGGCCGTGTTGACCGTGCCGCGCAGACCATCCGTGCCAAAAAGACGTTCAGCCATATTCTGCCTCTGGATTGCGGTCTAAGGTTTTTTCTCGGCGGGGTTCTTACGGGTCACCGTCGCTTCGTCCGTGACGGGATTGAGCAGGGTCATGCCTTCGGGCAGGCGGAAGCGCAGCTCCACATTTTTGCTCTCTCCGGGGTCCAGGTCCGGCGGGGTGACGCTGACCTCCAGCTGGCCGAGATATTTGCTGCTTTTGGCGAGCGCTTCGGGCACCTCCACCATAACGTTGACTTCGTCGGGCGTAACGGTATAAGCGCGGCGGTTCTCGCCGGAAACTTCAATTTTGCAGCGCCGGTTCACCACCGTACGGCCGCTGGTGATGGTGTACTGCACCCGCACGGAAGAGGGGTTGGCCGTGACCATGCCGGGCGTATCCAGCGGGATGGTCTGGTGCACAGTGGTGCCGGCGGCTTTGGGGTCCAGCATAATGGTCAGGGGCACGTTGGCGATGTCCTCCACCACGGCCTCGGGCCCGCGCAGCACCACGGTGGCCGGCGTCACGCTCACGTTTTCCACAGTAAGCGCCCCGCCTTTGAGGGGGGAATCCACAATGGCCCGCACGGGCACGCTGCGCTCCTGCAGATTGTCCGCTTTGATGACGATGCGCGGGGGCTGCACGTCAATGAGCTCAAAGGCGCGGAAGCCGGGGCCCAGGTGCTCAGCCGTAAGCGGCACCACGGTGGTGCCCTTTTTGATGTTGGAAAGGTTCACCGCCTGGATGAGCTTGCGCTGGGTAACGGAGCGCAGCAAGGTTTCCGGCCCGCGCAGGCGCACGGTAGCCTTGGTGATGAGGCCGTCGGTAATAACCAGGTTGGCGGGGATGCCGTAATAATCCAGGTTGACTTCAAACTGGGCCTCCAGCCTGTCGCGCACGCTGACCATGTACCACATGCCCACGGCGATGAGGACGGAAAGCAGAAACGACAGCAGGTGGGGCGGACGGCGGGAGGGGTCAGACGATTTCATTGAGCACCTGCCTCAAGCGGGCCGCGTCCAGGGCACGCACCAGCTCGCCCTTCATGGCCAGAGAAATTTCGCCCCGCTCTTCGGAAACCACAATGGCCACGGCGTCGCTTTCCCTGGTGATGCCCAGGGCCGCGCGGTGCCGGGTGCCGAAGCTCTGCCCTTTGGCCACGGCCAGGGGCAGGATGCAGGCCGCCGCCATAATCCGCCCGTGGCTCAGGATGACTGCGCCGTCGTGCAGCGGGGCCTTGGGATAAAAAATATTCATGAGCAGCCGCCGGGAAAGCTGCGCATCCACCCGCACGCCCTCCCGCTCAATCATATCGCCCAGGCGCATGCTGCGCTCCACCACAATCAGCGCGCCCACACGCAGGCGGGCCATTTCCACGCAGGCGGCCACCACCTCCTCCACCGCGTCCTGTTGCAGGCCGCGTTTGCGGAACAGATGGCTGGCCCCCATTTCGCCCAGGGCCTGGCGGATGTCGGACTGAAAAATAACGACAATCAGAATAAACAGGGAACTGAAAATGTGCTGCAGCAGCCAGGTGAGGGTGTACAGGCCCAGCATGTTGGAAACAAAATAGAGCACCGTGAGCAGGCCAAGCCCCGTGAGCACGGCCAGCGCACGCGAACTGCGCAGCATCTGAATGACCTGGTAGAGCAGCACGCTGACCACGGCAATGTCCATGGCATCGCGCCAGTCAAAGGCAATTTGCTCCAAACCCATAGTCGATCCTTACTGCGAAGTGAGGGGGAAGGTGGTCCCGTGGCCAGTGCCATACGCGCTCCGCGGCCCCATGTCCAGAGGCAGAGCGAACGCCCGCGCGGCACGACGGCTGGCCGGATTACGGCCTGGCGGTCAGGGCGGTGGCCACGGCAAGGCTGTGCCGCGCCGCCGCCACCCGGTGCACCCGGTGCCAGAAGACGCCCCGCGCCCGCAAAAGGGCCGTGGCCGTATCCGTGGCCGTGCCCCTGGCCGTGGCGGGAAGGCCCAGCAGGCCGCCGAACACGGATTTCATGGAAAGCCCCATGAGCACGGGACGGCCCAGGGCCAGCCAGTCTTCGGGGTGGGCCAGCAGGGTAAGGTTGTGCTCCAGCGTCTTGCCGAAGCCGATGCCAGGGTCCAGCACAATCCGGTTTTCCGGCAGCCCGGCGCGCACCAGGCGGTTCATTTCCCGCTCAAAAAACGCCGCAACCTCACGCCGCACATCCGTATAGCGCGGGTCGCGCTGCATGGTGTCGGGCCGCCCCTGGCTGTGCATGAGCACATAGCCGGGCCTGTACTGCACCAGCACGTCCAGCAGAGCCGGGTCAAAGGCGCAGGCCGAGATGTCGTTGATGATGGCCGCGCCCATGTCCAGCACGGCGGCCGCGGTGGCGGCGTGGTACGTATCCACGGAGAGGACGGCCGTGGGGGCCAGGCGGCGCAGCCCGGCCAGCACGGGCAAAAGACGGGCGAGCTCGTCCTGCGGCTCCACGGCGGCTGCGCCGGGGCGGGAGGACTCCGCGCCCAGGTCCAGGATATCCGCCCCCTGGGCCTGGAGCTTCAGGGCATGGGCCAGGCCCGCGGGTCCGGAAGGGTGCCGGCCGCCGTCATAAAAAGAATCGGGCGTGAGATTGACAATGCCCATGACGCCGAAGGGGGCGGGCGTGGTCAACGCCCTCCCCCCCATGATGTGCCAGGCCGCAGCCGTGACCACGGCTGCACCGTTATTTTTCGTCATTGCTTCCGGGCCCTTTGGTGTCGTGCGGCTGCGGGGCGTCGTCGGGGCCGTCGTGCCCTGCGGGGGCGGCAGTGTCCGGTTCCAGGGTAAAGTCCGCGTCCTTGGCGGGCGCTGCGGCCGCCTGGGGCTGGCCGTCGTGCCCTGCGGGGGCGTTGCCCTTGCCTTCCGGGGCGGCCGTTTTGATGGGCTTGCCGTTGCTGTCCAAAGGGGGCAGCTCCTTGTTATCCAGCAAAAGGTCAAGGTCTTCGCCGGTGATGGTTTCACGCTCCAGCAGGGCGGCGGCAATGCGGTGGAGGGTCTCCACATTGTCCTGCAGGAGTTTGAGGCAGCGACTGTGGGCTTCCTCCACAATGCGCTTGACTTCGGAATCCACCAGGCGGGCGGTGTCTTCGCTGAAATTCTTGTTCTGCACCCATTCGCGGCCGATGAAGACTTCCTCGCCCGTTTCGCCGATGGCGAGCGTGCCCACGGCTTCGCTCATGCCCCACTCGCAGACCATTTTGCGGGCCAGCTTGGTGACGCGCTCAATATCGTTGGAGGCGCCGGTGGTGATGTCGTCAAAAATGATTTCTTCCGCCACGCGGCCGCCCAGCAGCACCACCAGATTATTGCGCAGATACGAGCGCGAGTAGCCGTGGCGGTCTTCTTCCGGCAGCTGCATGGTCACACCCAGGGCCCGCCCACGCGGGATGATGGTGACCTTGTGCACCGGGTCGGATCCGGGCAGCAGACGCGCACACAGGGCGTGCCCGCCCTCGTGATAGGCGGTGATGCGCTTTTCTTCCTCCGAGAGAATCAGGCTGCGGCGCTCGCGGCCCATGAGCACTTTGTCCTTGGCGTACTCAAAATCGCGCATGTCCAGGCGCTCCTGATTGAGCTTAGCCGCCTGCAGGGCCGCCTCATTGACCAGATTTTCCAGATCCGCGCCGGAAAAGCCCGGCGTGCCGCGGGCCAGCACTTCCAGGTCCACATCGGCGGCCAGAGGGGTGCGCTTGGTGTGAACTTCAAGGATGCGGCGACGGCCGCGCAGGTCAGGGGTGGGCACCACCACCTGGCGGTCAAACCGGCCGGGGCGCAGCAGGGCCGGATCCAGCACGTCCGGACGGTTGGTAGCGGCGATGAGGATGACGCCCTCATTGCTTTCAAAGCCGTCCATCTCCACCAGGAGCTGGTTCAGGGTCTGTTCCCGCTCATCGTGACCACCGCCGAGGCCAGCGCCGCGCTGGCGGCCCACGGCGTCGATTTCGTCAATAAAGATAAGACACGGCGCGTTCTTTTTGCCCTGGACAAAGAGGTCGCGCACGCGCGAAGCGCCCACGCCCACAAACATCTCCACAAAATCCGAGCCGGAAATGGAAAAAAACGGCACGCCGGCCTCGCCCGCCACGGCGCGGGCCAGCAAGGTCTTGCCCGTGCCGGGAGGGCCCACCAGCAGCACGCCCTTGGGTATGCGCCCGCCCAGGCGGGTAAATTTTTTGGGGTTGGAGAGAAACTCCACCACTTCCTGGAGCTCTTCCTTGGCTTCGTCCACCCCGGCCACGTCGGCAAAAGTGACGCGCGCGCTGTCCTGGTTAAGCATGCGCGCGCGGGAGCGGCCGAAGCTCATGGCCTTGCCGCCGCCGCTCTGCATCTGACGCATGAAAAAAATCCATACGCCCACCAGCAGCAACATGGGGAACCAGGAAACCAGCAGGGTCATGTACCAGGGCTGCTCTTCCGGCGGCTCGGCCTTGACCTCAACCTTTTTCTCGATAAGCCGGTTGACCAGGCCCAGATCCTGCGGCGCATAAGTCTGCACGGTTTTGCCGTCCGCGGTCCTGCCGGTAAGGGTGTGCCCCTGAATGGTCACGGACATGACCTGTCCGTTATCCACCTGACTGAGGAAGTCAGAATACGGCACCCGCTGCATGACGCCCTGCGGCTGCTGGAACATATTGAAAAGCATGACCATCGCCAGGACGATAATCGCCCAGAGCATCAGGTTGCGGCTTATCTGGTTCAACATTGCCTCCGTAACGTTTTCCGTACGCGGGGGCGCACGGCCAAGGCCGGACAAACGGCCCGCACCCATAACGGGATACTACCTGTTTGCGCCCGGTGTCAAATGCCTTTGGGGCTTGGCAGCCGTGTGCGCGGCCCTGAGGGCTTATATAAGTCCGCAAGAGCGCTTGGCAATGCGTTGACCGCCAAAAGCCGCCGCATACGCGGCAAAGCTCCGTAAAAAGAGGACGCGCGGATTGTCCGCACGGCGCGGCGTAGGGGGTGAACGCCCCGCGGCCATATGCATGGACCGTACTGTGCGGCAACGGGCCGGTTCGGGCCTGCCTGTTTGGCCGCGGCCGCAAGGCCGCGCCAGGCCCCTTGCGCGGCACGGACTTTTTGCCTATATTTGGGGCTCATGCGGAGGCGTTTCGTCACCGGTGTGGCGCCCGGTCTTCAAAACCGGTGGCAGGCTTTACCGTCTGCGGTAGGTTCGACCCCTATGCGCCTCCGCCAATGAGCTTTTTGGCGGCCGCTTTCAGGGCGGGCGCAGACAGAAAGCCCCCCTCGCGCGCTGCTGCGATGGGGGGCTTTGCGTTCCCGGCTCCGCAGCCGGAAACGCCGCGGCCTTACGGTGCAATGGGGGCAGGTGGGCTCAGCGTCGGGCGCGCGTCCGCATGCAGGCACATATGCCGGACGATGCCGTCCACAAGGCCGATTTTGGGAATCGCAAACTGCATTACGCCCGCCGTATCCGCAGCTTTCAAAAAAATCTCCAGCGCGGGCACGATGACGTCCGCCCGATAGCTGTTGAGCCGGAACCTGGACATCCGCGCCTCCACGTCCAGGCCTTCCAGGGCGGCGTGCAGGGCGCGCAACTCCGCCACGCTGGTGAGGCGATCTTCCTTTTTATCAAGAAGTTTAGCGGCTTTATTAATATTCCCGCCCGTAGCAATGATGCTGCGGGGCCGCCATTCCGCCGCCAGGCGGCGCAGCTCGCGCGTAAAGCGGCGGCGCTCTTCCGCTGCCACAGCCCCGGCCAGCAGCCGCAGCGTGCCGAGCTGAAACGAGAAGGCCTCCACCAGCCGTCCGGCGCGGGCGAGGACCACCTCCGTGCTGCCGCCGCCCACATCTATATACAGGGCCGCCTCCCCCGTGCGCAGACAGCGGGAAAACACATTGGCCTCAAACAGAATTTCCGCTTCCTCAAGGCCGGAGACGATGCTCATCTCAAGCCCGGTGTCGTCCTTGACGGCGGCCAGCAGATCCAGCCCGTTAGCAGCGTCGCGCATGGCGCTGGTAGCGCAGATCCGGTAGTGGTCCACGCTATAGGCCCGCATCAGGTGCAGCAGGGCCAGCATAGCCTCACGAAAAAGCGTTTTTTTCTCTTCGGAAATGCGCCCTCGGGCAAACACGTCCGCCCCCAGCCGCAACGGGATGCGCAGGTAGGCGCACTTTTTTACCGCTTTGTCGGGCTGAAACCGACGCACATCGCTGATCAGGCAGCGCACGGCGTTGGACCCCACGTCCACCGCGGCCACAGTCTGCAGATTCATGGGCGCGCCCCCTTCCGGCTTGCAGCGCGCTTCCGGACGGCGGCTGACGCCCGCTCCTGAACGGCGGGCGCGCTCCGCCGCAGGTTTTTGCGGGCATAATAGTCATAGATCAGGGTCTGCGAACGACAGGGCACCGCCGTAAGGCCTGTATGGTATCTGTTGCAGCAGCCTTCATCAAGCGCCCTGGCCTTGACGTTGTCCGACCATTGTATGGCAAAAATATCCCGCAGGGTCCGCGCCAGCTGGGGGCAACGCACCGGGGCCGCAACCTCTATGCGCCGATCCAGGTTCCTGGGCATCCAATCCGCGCTGGAGATATAGACCTTTTCCTCCTCGTTATTGCAAAAGATGAGGATGCGGGCGTGCTCCAGAAATGTGTCCACAATGCTGACAGCCCAGATATTTTCGCTCAAACCCTGGGCCTGCGGCTTGAGGCAGCAGGCCCCGCGCACGATAAGCCGCACCTCCACGCCGGCGGCCCCGGCTTTGTACAGTAGACGGATCATGCCCTCGTCCGTAAGGCTGTTGAGCTTAAGAAAAATATACGCCGGCAGCCCGGCCTTAGCGTTTTTGATCTCCACTTCTACCAATCTGCGGAAAAAATTACGCATATTGTAGGGGGATACCACCAAATCTGTACACGCCAGCGGCTTGTGCGAGGCTTGCAGCACACTGAAGATGCGACGCGCGTCCTCGGCAAAGGCGGAATCGGCGGTGAGCAGGCCAACGTCGCTGTAGAGCCGGGCCGTATCTTCGTTAAAATTGCCGGTGCCGATATAGACGTATCCCCGTGTGCACCGGCCTTCGGCGCGCTCCACCAGCACCAGTTTGCAGTGCACCTTAAGATCCTTGAGGCTGTGGATGATGTGCACGCCCCCCTGCCGCAGCGCATCTACAGTCTTGACGTTGCGCTCCTCGTCAAAGCGGGCCAGCAGCTCCACAAAGGCCGTGACGCGCTTGCCGTTCTGGGCCGCGTTGATCAGCGCATTGATGACGCGGGACTGCTCTGCCGTGCGGTAGAGGGTGATGCTGATGGCCGTTACCTTGGGGTCTATGGCCGCTTCTCCCAAAAAATCTACCAGATGGTTGAAGGCATGGTAGGGGAAGTGCAGCAGCACGTCCTTCTTTTTGACTACCCGGAGGATGCTGGAAAACGGCTTCAGGTCAGGGTGCGCCAAAGGGGGCGGCACGTTGCTTTCCAGGTCAGGCCGTACGCGGGGAAAGTGCATCAGGCTGCGCATCATATGGTGCCTGCCGCCAGGATCGAGCTCGCTGTTCTTCAGGCTGAGTTTTGAGGTCAGCAGGACAAGCAGGTCTTCCGGCATGCCCCGATCATAGATCAGGCGCACAGGCCTGCCGCGCAGGCGGTGCTCCAGCCCTTCTTCCATTTTTTCGATCAGGCTTTTGGAGACGTCGTCGTCCAGTGAAAGCTCGGCGTCCCGCATCACCTTGAACGTATAGGCGGCAATAGACGTGTAGCTGAACATAAAAAAGATATTGTCCAGACAAAGGCGGATGATGTCGTCCACAAAAATGATGTCATGGCAGCCCGATGGGGAAGGCAGCTCCACAAAGCGGGGGCAGGCGGCGCTGACAGGGATGCGGAGGATGGCATAACGCGCTTTTTTCTTGTCCGTCGGGCACATTTTGACGGCGTGGTAGATGTGGCTGTCCTGCAGGAAGGGCAGCCTGGCGCTGCGGTTGAGGATCAGGGGCACGAGCTGCGGCTTGATGACGTCGGTAAAATAGGCGCGGCAAAAAATCTCTTGCCCGGTGGTCAGCCGACTCTCGTCCCGCATGCGGATGCCCTGCTCTTCCAGGGTCTTCACAACTTCCGCATAGGTAGCGGCAAAGGCCGCCTGCCCCGCGGCGACTTTTTCATTGACGCGGCGCAGGGCCTCCTGCGGGCTGAATCCGCCCATCAGCACCGGACGCCGCGCATCTCTGGCCCGGCACAGACGCACAAGGGCCGCCACCCGCACCCTGATGAATTCGTCCTGATTGCTGGAAAAGATGCCGAGAAAGCGCAGCCGCTGCACCAGCGGCGTAGCCGGATCTCTGGCTTCCTGCAGAATACGTTCATTGAAGCATAGCCAGCTCAGTTCACGATTGTTCATCTTTGCGCTGTCGTACATTCCCTGGCTCCATTGTTATACGTCTGCCAGGGCTTATAGGCGCGGATTGTGAACATTTGACGACAATACGGATACGATAACGCCAAACAGCCTACCGCCGTGCCGCGTTGCGCTTGGGCCCCGCACTGGGGCGCGCGCAGCCCGGATCTCACTGGAGGCGGGAATGCATGGCGGCCCCACAGCGGCATGGCCTTCGCGCCACGTCCGCGGGCCTCCGACGCGGCCGCTACAGGTTTTCCTTTGACAATGGCCGATTTTTTCCCAAAAGTACTGGGATATTCCCCCACGCGCCCGGCCAGGCGCAAAGGAGCCCGCATGGGATATTTCAGCAATATCAATGCAGAACTTCTGGAAAAAATCCCTGTCACTGCTGAAAGCGTACTGGAGATCGGCTGCGCCGGCGGCAGGTTCGGCGCGGCCTTTCTGGCGCGGCACCCTGGGGCCGTCTATGTGGGCGTGGAGCTCTCGGCCCCTGTGGCGGCAGAGGCCGCCCGCCGTCTGCCCACAGTGCTTGTCGGCGACATCGAAGAAGAGGCAACGGTAAAGGCGGCGGCGGCCGCCGCCCCGCCAGGGGGCTATGCAGTGCTGGTGCTGGGCGACGTTCTGGAACACCTGCGCGACCCTTGGCGCACGCTGGCCAGCCTGCGCGGCCTGCTGCGGCCGGATGGCCTCTGCGCGGCCTGCATCCCCAATGTGGCGCACTGGTCCGTCGCCCTGGCGCTCTTGCAAGGCCGGTGGAACTACGAAGAAAGCGGCCTTCTGGACCGCACCCATCTGCGCTTTTTTACCCTGGAATCCATAGCCGGGCTGTTCAAAAAAGCCGGCTTCGCCGCCCTGGAAGTCGCCCCCCGCATCCTGTGGCCGGAAAAAACCGCCCCGGCCCTGCAAGGCCTGAAGGCCGCCGCCGTGGGCCTTGGCCTTGATCCGGAAACCGTGCAGCGCAACGCCGCCGCCTACCAATGGTTGGTGCGGGGGTGCAACGCCGCGCCCCCACCGCCTTTGAGCGTGGCCGCGCTGGGGCTGCGGGAACAGGGCGGCGTCACCCGGGCGCGCGTTGACGCGCCCCTTTCGGCCCTGTCCACCCGCCCCGGCGTACGAGTGGCCTACGGACACGCCAGCTTGGAGCTGCCCGCGGACATGCGGCCCGGCGTATACATCTTTCACCGCTACTTTCTGCATGAGGCGGGCATGCAGCGCAGGCTGGAGGAGCTTATCGCCGCAGGCTGGGTCGTTATTTCGGAAATTGACGACGATCCCCACCACTGGCCGCAGTATGTGGATTCGGATTTTTACGCCTTTCGGGCGGTACACGCCGTCACCTGCAGCACGCCCCTCCTGGCGGATATGCTGCGTCCCTGCAACCCCAATATTTTTGTGCTGCCCAACGCCGCATCCCGTCTGGAGCCTTGCACCCAGGCCACCCCCAAGGACGGCGCGCGTTGCCGAATCTTTTTCGGGGCCTTCAATCGCCAGGAAGACTGGGCCGCCATGGCCCCTACCCTCTACCCCGCTCTGCGTGCCCTTGGCGAAGCCGTGGAGCTGGTTATGGTCAACGATCAGGACCTTTACGCCGACCTGCCCGCCGGCATCCCCAAAACCTTCCACCCGCGCCTGCGCCACCACGACTACATGCGCGTGCTGGCCAGCTGTGACCTGGCCCTGCTGCCCCTCAACGAAACTGCCTTCAACAAGTTCAAGTCTGACTTGAAGTTTGTGGAATGTTGCGCCGCGGGTGTCGTGCCCGTCTGCTCTCCCCTGGTCTACGCTTCCCGCCCAGAACACCGCGAAATCGGCGTCTTTGTTCCTCCGGAAGGCGATTGGGGCAAAGCCGTGCGGAACCTCTGCCGCAACCCGGACGACCTAGCCGCCCGCAAAAAGCGCGGCCTGGACTATGTGGCGCGCCAACGCATGTTCCACCACCAGACAGCAGCGCGCGAAGCCCTCTACCGCCGTCTGCTCCAGGCCCGTCCGCAGCTGGAGGCCCAGCGCCGCGCCCGCCTGGCCGCCTGGCGGGCGGCACAGAAAGAACATGAGGAAGGGGGGAACGCTGGCGTGGACAAAGGGAACATTTGAGCGCTGCCGGACTTCGCCCGTACCCGCGCCGCTGCTTCCTTCGTCGCAAACTGCAGCAGCACAGCATCGTCCTGAGCGGTCATTTGCCGGGCGCGGCTGTTGTCGGCCACGGAATCCAGAATAACAACAGGTTCCGGCCAACCGCCCAGGCCACCTTGAAAGAGGCTGAAAAAACTGCTGGAACGCACGGCCGTGGCGGCCGGCGGCCCCTCCATAGCGCAGATTAACTTTGAGAATCTGTGTTCTCAAAGTTTAAGGCACGCTCGTTTCGGCGCTTAACAGCGCAAATAAATTGCGCTTACGCCTCCACAGCGGGCGCCTGCTCACGCAGCCGCCAGGGAATTTCAAAGTTGAAATGCCCTGGGTGTGGAAGACCAGCCCTCGGAATGCGTTCGCCTCGGCGTGGGACAGGCGGCGTCAACAGTGAACCCGCTTCTTGCCTCAGTCATTGCGCGCGCCGCAGAGCGCGCAGCACGTCCACCGCCAGGGCCACGGCCAGGGGAGTGGCCTTTTCGTTATTCACGCTCACAGCTACGGCGCAGCGCGTTTGCCGGTCATACATATAGACCGTGCCGAAGCCGGGAAAGAGGCCCAACTTGCCCAGCACTTCCAACGGCGGATCCGTGAAGCGGAAAAAGGTGCAGCCGTCCAGTTCGCTGGTGCTGTAGCCTTCCTCCTGCACGGGGGACAGAGCCTCCTGGCCGTCGGGCAGGACCAGGGGCGCCAGGGGCAGTGTCGCAAATACGTCTTTTTGCAACATGCGGTCCAGATTGACAAGGCGCACCACATCTGCGGGCGTGGCCACAAGGTCGCCCGTGCCCAGGGCCACGGAAATGCTGGCCGCCAGGGGCAGACGGAACTGCCCGTTCAGGCGGGTGTAGCCGCAGGCCAGCCGGGGCGTTACGGCAGCGTCTTCCCCGACGACAAGGCCGCGCATGCCCAGGCCTTCCACAAACATTTTTCGCACCTGCGCCGCGTAGGTTTGCCCCGTGATTTTCTCCGTCAGAAGGGCCAGAATAACGTAGCCCGTATTGCAGTATGCCTGCCGCGTGCCCGGCGCAAAAGCCAGAGGCTCCTTGCCGGCCATACGCATGATTTCTTCAGCCGAAAAGGCGCGGGTCAGGTCGGCGCGCACAGGGGCAAGCTGCAGCATGTCCGCAAGGCCCGAAGTGTGTTCCAGCAAGTGCTGCACCGTAATGATCCCACCGTAGGGAAAGTCCGGAAAGAAACGGGACAAAGGCGTATGGGGGGCAAGCCTGCCCTCCTCCATAAGGCGGTGGATGAGGGCTGCCGTGTACACCTTGGTGACGGACCCGATTTTGCAGCGCGTTTCCGGGGTCATGGGCACGGCGTTTTCCAGGCAGGCGCTGCCAAAGGCGGCGCATATGGGCGTTTCTTCACCTTTGCGCAGCACGGCCAGCGAAAGCCCGGCTATTTCCGGTCGGGCGGCGTATGCCGCGCCCAGAGCATTGACCACGGCACGCGCCTTTGGGTGAGCATCCGGGCTGACGCCGCCGCGCGGCGCGCAGGAAGCCAGCAGGAGTACGCCGCACAGCAGGGGCCATAGCGGCGGCCAGGCGCGTTTGGCACGAGTATGGATAGTAGTCACTGTACTCTCCTTTCCGCCGGTGGTCCCGGACGGGATGCGCGCAGTGGGTGGGGGTTGCCCGGCTGCGAGCCGGTTACGGCGCGGGGGCGGCCCCTTGCGCAGGGTGAGCGCGGGCTTGAAAATATTCCAGAATTTGTTCGGCTACTCCGGCGGACAGCCCGGCGGAGAGCATGGTCTCGTGCGTGCCGTCCGTCCAGCGCAAGGCAATGTTCTCCTCTTTGAGAAAACGGCCCCAGCCCTGGTAGACGTCGTTCAGAACAATCTGCGGATTAGCGGCAAAATCCCTGGCGCGCAGAAAAAGGATTTTGCTGTCCGAAGGCGTGGGGCGCGCGTAACGGGCGGCGGCAATGGCGTTGCCGCGATAGGTCTGGAGCAGGTTGTCCATCTGCACGGCGCTGAAGCCCGTGGGCAAAAGGCCTGAAGTTTCGCCGCAGGCCACCAGATAGGCCAGCTGCTCCGCCCTGGGAAGGGCGCGCAGCTTTTGCGGATCAAAGCTGAAACTGTCTTTGAGCAAGGTCTGCAGCAGCTCCACATCGTCCTGGGCGGCCATTTGCCGGGCGCGGCTGTTGTCGGCCACGGAATCCAGAATAACGACGGGTTCCGGCCGGCCACCCAGGGCCGCATAGCGGCAGGCCGCTTCATAGGCCAGCAGCCCGCCGAAACTCCAGCCGCCAAAGACGATATTTTCATCCGTCACGTTAAGAATTTCGTCCAGATAATAGGCCGCAAGGCTTTCCACCCGCTGCAATTCGGTATTGAGGGGCACGCGCTCCGGGCTGAAGCCGGCGGCCTCCACGGCATAAACCGAAAAATGGCCGCTCAGGTGCCGAGCCAGGTCGCTGTAACAAAAGACGCTGCCGCCCACAGGATGGAACAGAAACAGATTTTTGCCGCCGGGGCGGCTGCAGAGCCGCAGCACCGGGCTGCGGCGTTTTTCCGCCTTGCCTTCCACCAGCGCCGCCAGCTCCGCGATGCTGGAATGACTGACCAATTCAGATACGGCAACGTGCACGCCCAGTTCTTTTTCCATCAGGGCAATGAGCCGGACAGAAAGGATGCTGTGCCCGCCCAGGCTGAAGAAGCCGGCTTCCGCATCCGTTACTTCCACGCCCAGCAGACGCCGCCACAGGGCGGCCAGGCGTTTTTCCACAGGGCCGCGCGGTGGGCGGCCCTCAGAGGCGGCTGCACGCCCCAAGGGCGACGGCAGGGCTTTTTTGTCCACCTTGCGGTTAAGGGAAAGGGGCAGCTCCGTCATGGGCACAATATATTCCGGCACGCAGTGGGCGGGCAGACGTTGCCGCAGGTAGGCGCGCAGCGCCTCCGGGTCCGCCGCGCCCACCACATAGGCGGCCAGCCCCACTTCCGCGCCGCTGCGAAAAACGTCCGCCGTCACGGCCGCCTGGCGCACGCCGGGAAAGTCCGCCAGGGCCGCCTCCACCTCCCCTGTTTCCACCCGGTTGCCCCGGATTTTGACCTGCTGGTCCAGGCGTCCCCGGTAATAAACCAGCCCCTCCCGCACAACGCCCTGATCGCCGGTCCGATACCAGGGGCGGCCCGCCGCGACGACGTAGCCCCCAGGGCCGCTTCCCCCGGCGTACCCCCGCGCCACGCCCGCGCCGCCGATCCACAATTCGCCCGTGGTCCCTTCCGGCAGGGGCGCGCCCCCGGCATCGCGCACGGCAACCTTCACCCCATCCAGGGGGCGGCCCACGGGAAACATGGCAAAATCTTTATGATTTTTATAGGTAATGCGCAGGGCCGTGCTGTCTACCGTGCACTCCGTGGGGCCGTACACATTGTAGAGCACTACGCCTTCGTGCCCGGGCAGGGCGTAAAATTTACGAACCAGATCGGGCCGCAGCACCTCTCCCGCCAGCAAGAGGGTCTTGAGGGGCAGCGCCAGCCCTTCCTGCGCCAGATAGTCCACCAGCACGCTGAAAAAGGCCGGGGTCATGTCGCAGAGTTCCAGGCCCCGCAGACGCACGCAGCGGCAAAAGGCGGCGGGATTTTTGCGCTCCTCGTCAGAGAGCGTGTACAAACTGTTGCCGCAAAACGGTCCCACAGCCAGTTGCTGGATGGAGGCGTCGAAGGAAAGGGGGGCCACCAGCCCCACCCGGCGGCAGCCCGCCGCCAGCGGCCGCAGGGCCCGAAAAATGTGCAGCAGGTTGCGGCGCTCCGCCACCACCCCCTTGGGCGCGCCTGTGGAGCCGCTGGTATAGACCAGATAGGCCGCCTGTTCCGGCCGTGCGGCGGGCAGCGCCGCCCCTTGCTGCGGCAAGGCGTCTGCACCGAAGAGCTCCGGCGCGCCCCCCTCGGCGCGCGCCCTGGTTCTGCGGAGCAGCACGTTGTAGCGAAAGGCCGCGTCTTCTGCGCCCGCCGCCGAGTCCGCAACGTCCTGCGCGCCCCAGTCCTGAGCGCAGGACGCAAAGGTCACGCTTACGGGCACGGGGCACTGCGCCGCCCACTGGGCAAAAAAACGGCGGGGCACAAAAAGCTCCTCCGAGGCGACAAAGCGCAACAGCCCGGCCGTGCTCCCCGTGGCAGCGGCGTATTCTTTCAGCGCGGCCTCCAGGGCGTCCTTCCGGTCCAGGTCGCGCACCGCGCCCACCAGCACCGCGCCTTCCTCGTTCAGCAGGGCCACGGCCTGGTCCAGCACGCGGCGCAGATAGTTGTAGCCGGGGAAATTTTCCACCACGCCGTTGAGCACAATGGCGTCAAACCGCCGCCCTTCCAGAAAGCCGCAGTCCACAGCCTCCATGCGATGGGCTTTGATCCGCGCGCGCACGTTGAAACGCGCCGCCCGGTCCAGCTCGTTGCGGGCCAGGTCTATGGCCGCATACTCGTCGGCGGCTGCCGCCAGGGCCCGCGCCACACGGCCGGAGCCGCTGCCCAGGTCCAGCACCCTGGGGCTTCGGCGGCCCGCAAGCCCGCACAAGCGCACCACGGCGTCGGCCATGCGATCCAGCACGGCAGGGGCATAGGGCCGGGCGTCTCTGTCCGTAAGCCAGCCCTGGTCGCTGCCGGGCGCGGCCAGGCTTTCCCAGTATTCCGTGCTGCTCAGAACCGAGGGCGGTTCCAGCGCCTGGGCGCTGTCCGGCGCGTCCAGGCACAGCACATGACGCACGGCGGGATTTCTGTAACGCAGGTATTCCGCCTCACGCAGATGGGCGGCGTCGGCAATAAGCAGACGGGCGGGCCGGAGCATAATTTCCTTGCGCGGCAGGGGCTGTTCCGGCTCCACGGGCGCATAAACCGCGCCCGCGCGCAACACGCCCAGGGCGGCGGCCAGATAGAGCGCCCCCCGTGCGCAAAGCACGCCCACCACGGCTTCCGGGCCGTAGTTGCGCCCCTGAATAAAAAGAGCCACCCGCGCGGAAAGGGCGTCCAGCTCCGCAAAGGTCAGGCTTGTGCCGCCGCCGACCAGGGCTTCTGCCTGCGGATCGCGCGCCGCCACAGCGCAAAAAAGCTCCTCTAGCCCGGCCTGCTCCGGCAGGCTCGTCCACGGCCCGGAAGGCGGCTCCGGCAACGCGGCAGCGTCATCGTGGGTGTAGAGCGGGCCGGACGTTGGGCCTTGCGGCTGCCGCGCGGGCGCGGCAAGGGTAAAATCCCCGATCTTCATGTAGTGTTCCCCTGAACGACGCCGGCCAAAAACTGCCGATAGCCAGCCAGCCACTGCCGCGCGTCGGCGTCGTCCACGCGGCGCGGGTCATACTCGAACTGCAGAAGCAATGCGCCCTGCGCCGCCGTTGCCGTGCAGAGCAGGTCGCAGACCGGCATGCCGCCGGCCACCACAGCGGCATCGCTTTCCTCTTCGCCCAGCCAGACGAAGCCTGCGCGCAGCTTGTCTTCCTGCGTCAGCTTCGCCGGGGGCGTTCCCGCCCGACGCAGGGCCGCCTGGGTGTCGGCCAAAAGGGCTTCCAGCTCCGTGTCTTCCGTCAGCACAAAGGGCACGGCCCCGTGCGGCGGCACGGCTACAAAGAACCGATCCTTGCCGCTGATCCGCCGCAGCAGCACGGCAAACAGGGAGAGCGGCGTCACGGCCGGGTCCAGGCCCTTTTGCCGGGCCAGATCCGCAAGCCCCGCGACCAGGTCGGCCTCCAACGTTGCGCGGCAGCGCTGACGTGGCGGGCCGGGCGGTTCCGGCGTGAAGGCCAGGGGCGCGTCCGCCGGGCCGGCAACCATAAGCCGCAGCAGACGCAGGCAGTCTCGGGCCATGCGGGCCACGTCCGCAGCGCTGAACAGATCCGCGTAGTATTCCAGGGCAAAGCCGATGGCCTGCCCCGTATCGCTGGCAAAGATGGAAAGATCTGTCTTGCTGGCGTGCTTGTTGAAGCGCAGGGTTTCAAACAGGCCCTGCCCTTGAGCCGCGAACTCGAAATTCATGTAGGAAAGGATGATTTCCGACAAGGGCGAGCGGTCCGGCCAGGCGGTCTGGCGCAGGTCCGTCAGCAGGCTGTTGAGTATGTAGCCCTGATGACGCAGGCCCGCGTTGCTCGTCTGCCGGGTCCGCCGCAGCAGGTCGGCCAGGGGCAGGGACGGATCCACGTCCAGGCGCAAAGGCAGCACGGCGGCCAGCATGCCCGCGGTATTCAGGTGTTCGCCCCGGCCGTCTACAGAAACGGCCAGCACAATGTCCCTCTGCCCGGTCCAGGCCTGGGCCAGGAAGCTCCAGGCGCAGAGGGCCACATGGTAGGGGGTGACCCCCTCCCGCCGGGCCAGGGCCTGCACCCCCGCCGTCAAATCCGGCGGCAGATCGAATTCGTACAGCCCGCCCCGGCCGGTATGTACGCGCGGGCGGGGATAGGCGGCTGGCAGGTCCAGACGGGGCAGATCCCCTGCATAGATGTTCCGCCAGTAGGTTGCGGCGGCCGTGTCCGGGTGATGGACCTGCCGCCAGGCCAGATCCTTCATCTGGGCGCCCACCGGTTCCAGGGACAGGCCGTGGTACAGGCGGTAGAGGTCGGCGTTGAGCAGGGAAATGGTCCTGCCGTCGGCCAGCGCGTGGTGCACGTCCAGATAAAGCACGCGCGGCCCCTGGTCCGGCACAAGGAGCACGGCGCGGAAGCCGCCCTCCCGCCGCAGATCAAAGGGGCGGAGGCAGGCGTCCTTATGGGCCAGATCTGGCAGGCGTTTTTCGTCCAGTGTGAAGCCGGTAAAGGGGTGGATGACCATTTGCGGCCGCTCGGCCTCAAAATCGCAGAAGCTGGTGCGCAGCACCTCATGCCGCTCCACCAGCCGCCCCAGGGCCGCTTCCAGCCGGGCTTGGTCCAGATCCGGCGGCATGACCAGAAAGGCGGGCAGGTTAAAGCCCAGGCCGCCTTCGCTGACCATATCCGCATACAGAATGGCCAGTTGCTCGTTGCCCACGGGATACTTTTCCCGCTGGGGCGCGAATTCCGGCGCGGCCGCGGCGGGGGCTTTGGCGGCCGCGTCGGAGCCGGAAAAAGCATGACCGGCCAGGGCGCGGTCCACAATGTCGCCCAGGGTGTCGCTTTCCAGCAGGTCGGCCACGCTCAGGCTGACACCCACCTCTTTTTCCAGCCGGGAAACCACGCGGGTGGCCGTAATGGAATCGCCGCCCAGGTCAAAAAAGTCGTCCTGGCGGGTCAGGGGCTGATCGTGCCCCAGGCAGTCCCGCAGCAATTCCAGCAGCCCCGCTTCGGAAAGATCCCCGACGGCGGTTCCCGGCGCTGCGGCGGCGAAAATGGCTTGCGGCCCGGACGTCGCCGCCCCCGTCAGCGGGTGCGCAGACGTCGTTTGTGCGGATGACGCTTGGGCGGATAACATTTGCGCGGATGCTGCTTGCGCCCCCAGCTCGCTCGCCGCCGCATCCGCCTTGGCGAGGGGCGCGCTCCAGGGCAAGGCGGCGGGGTCTTCCCCGCGCATGCCCACCACCACCGTGTCCCGACCCGCGGCCAGGGCCGCCTCCAGCACGTCCAGAGCCTGATCGGGATGCAGGGCAAGGGCGGCCTGCGGGGCATCTTTCCCTTCTCCACGGCGTTTTGTCCGGCGCGCGGCCATGCCCAAACCGGACCAGGCGTTCCAGCAGATGGCCAGGGCGGGCAGGCCCAGGCTGCGCCGGAAGCGGGCAAAAGCATTCAAAAAGGCGTTGGCGGCCGTGTAGTCGCTCTGGCCGGGCGCGCCCGTGAGGGCGGTGCGGGACGAGGCCAGCACAAAGAAGGCCGGGGCGTCCTGCAGGGTAGCCTGGTGCAGGTTCCAGGCTCCCGTCACTTTCGGGGCCAGCACGGCGGCATAGTCCTCCCGTTGTCGGGTAAGCAGATACCCTGCCCCCGGCAGACCCGCCGCGTGGATGACGCCGCGCACGGGCCCCAGGTCCGCCCGCGCCTGGGCCAGCGCTTTTTGCAGGCTGGCGGCGTCCGTCACGTCGCAGGCGTAAGCCGGGAAGCCTTCCCCCTCTGACATGGCCGCATCCGGCCTGATTGCGTCTGTTTGGACCGCGCCGCCGGCCTGACCTGCCCGGCGGGAAAGCAACGCCACCTTTGCCCCGCAACGTTGCCGCAACTGCCGGGCCAGGGTCAGCCCCATGCCGCCCAGCCCGCCGCTGATGACCACGCAGCCGCCCCGCAGCCGTTGGGAGAGGTCACGGTCGGCGGTCGGCGTCGGCAGGCCCGGCCCCAGCGGGACCAGCGCACGGACCTTAAGCCCGCCGTCGGCCGTGGCCAACGAAACGCCGCATGCCCGGCGCAGAACATTTTTGAGCGCGCCGGGGGCCAAAGCGCCCTGCTCCTGCTCCAGGTAGGCGCAGCGCAGGTGCGGTTCCTCCCAGGGCAGGCAGAGCTGCGGCCCCTGATACAGGGCCGTGCCGGGGGCCGTACCGCCAAAGGCCCCGCGCCCCAGCACCGTCACGCGCAAGGGGCGGCGCAGCCCGGCGCGGGCCGTTTCCTGCAGCAGTCGGCACAAAGGCCAGGCATCGTCTTCCGCCGGGGGCAGGCAGAACACCTGCGCCGTTTGCCTGTCCAGCATTTCCCGCGCCAGGGCGCGGGCGGCCTCTCTGGTTTGCGGCCAGGGGCGACGCAGGCCCGCCAGGTCCGACAGGCCCGGCCAATCCCGATCCAGGGTGGCGTCGGGCGCGGCCAGCAGCACTGCGGCCGCCGGAGCGCAGTCTTCCCCACAGGCGTCCGTCGCCATGCGCTCCGGATCGCGCACGTCCGCTGCGCGCCAGTCAAGGCCGTACAGTTCCGGGATGGCCGCCGGGCCGGGCTGAGGGCTGTCCTCCGGTGCAGGCTCCGGGCCGCTCAGGGGCGCAGCCGCAGGAACGGCCTGCACCGACGCTGATATGGGCGTTGATACGGGCGCGGTCGGCGGCCCATCCGAAGCTGGAGCCGTAGGGAATGCCGCCGCGCCGCCGCTCAGGGGCAGGAACAGCAGATCCCGCAGGACTGCCGCGGCCCGGCCGGAGGCATCCGCAAGCAGGCAGTCCGCCCGCAGGGCGTCCGCCCGGCGTTCCGTCACTGTTACCAGCGCCAGCGCCAGCGCGGGCAGGGGCCGGTAAAGCCGCACCTCGGCGCAGGCTGCGGGCACAAAACCCGGCGCGCCCCGTAAGGCCAGGCTTACGGCCACGTCCAGCATGGCCGGATGCCAGCGGAAAGACGCGCTGTCGCCCTGGAAGGCCGTCGGCAGCCGCAACCGGGCCGCCAGGGTGCGGCCGTCCGCCGCCGCCCAGGTCTGTTCCCGGCAGCGCCAGCGCTCGCTCACCCGCACCAGGGCCGGGCCGTCTTCCGCTTCCAGCGGACGCAGGCCGCGCATAAAATTTTCCGGGTCCAGCGTCGGAGGCGCAGCGGCTTTGTCCGCCCAAGGCCGCAGGCGTCCTCCGGCCGCCGTTTGCCACACGCCGTTTGCGGCATGGCGCAGCTCCACGCGCAGTTCCCCCTGCCGCTCCTGCGGGGCTGTCCGGACCAGCAGGGTCACGCGGCTGCCGGGGCCGCAGGTTACCGGCCTGCGCCAGCGCAGGTCTGTCAACAGCAGGGGCGCGGCCCCGCCCAGGCCGCCCAGCAGGTCCGGCAAAGCCATGCCCACCAGCACGGGCACGCCGTTGATGCAGTGCTCCCTGGCGGGCCAGAAGTCCGCCCTGTCCACGGCCAGCGCGCGGACCTCCCCCTCGGGCGTGGACACGGGCGCGGAAAGAAACCGGGCCGCAAACCGGGGCCAGAGCCTGCGCCGCTCCAAGGGCGTGGAGGGCAGGTGCAGCCGGTACAAGGGTTTATCCTGCGGCCAGAACAAGGTTTCCCCCGCCATAAAGGCCTGCGCCGCTTCCCGCGCAACCTCCGGCGCGGCAAAGCCTGCGCCCGGCCTGCGGGGGGGCGCGTTGCGTCGGCTTTCCCTCTCTCGCCCAGGATGCGCGCCCACATCCGTCACGGACAGCTCGTCGACCAGCTGGTCCAGCAGTTCCTGGCGGCTGTGCGCCGCCAGGGCCGTGCGTACGCGCAAATGTTCCCGCCCCTCCATCAAGGTGGCGGCCACGGCGTGCAGGGGCCAATCCGCATGGCGCAGCAGGGCCGCGTGCAGCTCGGCGGCGTAAGCGCGCAGACTTTCCGCGTCTGGCGCGGAAAGGGGCACGCACGCATAACCGCCGTCGTCCCTTGGCAAAGGGGCAGGCGGCTGTTCCGCCAGCACCACATGGGCGTTGACGCCGCTCAGGCCAAAAGAGCTTACGCCGCAACGCCAGGGCCGCTCCAGCGGCGGCAGGGGTTCCGGACGTTGCGGCACGCGCACGGGCGCGGCGGCAAAGTCAATGCGGGGGTTGGGCCGCATAAAATACGGCTGCGGCGGCACAACGCCCTGTTGCAGGCAGAGTACGGCCTTGGCCAGGCCAAGAGCCCCGGCGGCGGCGTCCAAATGGCCGAAGTTGCCTTTGACCGAGCCGACAAACGCCTTGCGCGCCGGATGGGCAGCCTCTTGTGGTTGCTGCGGCGCGGCGCTTTCCTCCCTGTTCTGCACGGTGGCCGCCGCAAGGGGCTCCGCGCAGGCCAGACGCAGGCCTTCGATCTCCACGGGGTCGCCCAGGGCTGTGGCCGTGCCGTGGGCCTCAAAAAAGTGCAGGTCCGTAGGACGCAGACCCGCTTCACGCGCGGCCTGGCCAATAACGGCGGCCTGGGCCGCCGGGTTGGGCGCGGCCATGCTGGAGGAACGGCCGTCCTGATTGACGGCGCTGCCAAGGATGACGGCGTGCACGGCGTCCTTGTCCCGCAGCGCCTGCTCCAGAGGCTTGAGCACGAAAACCGCCGCGCCCTCGCCCGCGCCCACGCCGTCGGCGTCGGCGTCAAAGGCGCGCGTGCGGCCCGAAGGGGCCTCAATGGCAAAAGGCGCGTCCGTTTTGATCGGCAAATCCAGAAGGTGCGCCCCGCCCGTCAGGGCCACGTCGCACTCCCCTGCCTGCAGGCTGCGGCAGGCCTGGTGCAAGGCCGTCAGGGCCGAGGAGCAGGCCGTATCCACGCACGCGGCGGGGCCGCGCCAGTTTTTCAGATAACTCAGCCGGGCCGCCGTATTGGATGGCACGTTGAGCAGATAGATCTGCTCAGCCTGTTCGGGAAAAGCGCGGGTTACGGCGTTCTGGAACAGGCGCACGGGGCTTGCGCCCACAAACACGCCCACCCTGCCGTCCTGCAGGGCCGCGCCGCCGTAGCCCGCGTCGTCCAGAGCGCGCAGGGCCGTTTCCAGAAAAAGCCGCTGCTGCGGATCCAGCAGGCTCGCATCGTGGGGCGCAAGGCCCAGCCTGCGGCAGTCAAAAGAGGAAATATCCGAAAGATAGGCGGCCTCGCGCAGTTTCTCCGGCGCAAAGGGCAGGCCCGCGGCCTCAAAAATCTGCCGCACTTCCTCGCGTCGGCTTTCCGGCAAAGGCACGGTCTTGTCCGCGCCCGCGCGCAGGTCGCTCCAGAGCTGTGCCGCATCTGCATAGTCCGCCAGGCGCACGGCCAGGCCGATAACGGCCACCGGCCCGGCATGACGCGCCTGCGGGGCCGCAGCAGCGGGCTGGTGGGCGCTTTCCGGCGGCGCTTTTTTGCCCGCAGCGCGCAGAATATGCTGCGCCTGCGCCAGCATGCTGCTTGCGGCAAACAGTCCGGCCAGGCTGAACACGCCGGGCCAGCGTTTTTCCAGCAGGGCGTGCAGCCGCACCAGCAAGAGTGAATTGCCGCCCGCCGCAAAAAAGCCCTGGTCCGGGCCGGGCGTCACCTCCGGCATGACCGCGCGCCAGACGGCCCGCACCTCGGCCAGAACGGCCGCTTCCCGCGCATCCCGCCCGCCCTGCCCGGTCTGCCCGATTTGGGCATCCGTCCTTTGCGGCGCGGCGGCCTTGCCAGCCTTGGGCGCATCGTCCCCCAGGGGGCGGCCCTGCAGCCGTTTGCGGTCGGCCTTGCCGGACGGGCTCAGCGGGATGCTCTCCACCACAAAACAGCGCGCCGGGTGCATGTAAAGCGGCAAAATGCCAGCCAGCTCCGCTCGCAAAGGGCTAAGCGCCAGGCGCGCCCCGGCCTGGGGCAGCAAAAAGGCTTCCAGCGCGGCATAGCCGCCCAGACTGCCCACCCGCGCCACAGCCTGAGCCACGCCTGCGCAGCGGCCCAGGGCCGCCTCCACTTCGCCCAGCTCCATGCGGAAGCCGCGAATTTTCACCTGATCGTCGTTGCGGCCCAGGTATTCCAGCTGTCCATCCGCATTCCAGCGGCCCAGATCGCCCGTGCGGTACATGCGCCCGCCGGGCGTGAAGGGATCGGGCAAAAAGCTCCGGGCCGTAAGGTCTGGCCGCTGCAGATAGCCCTGGGCCACCTGCACGCCCGCGATGTACAGCTCGCCGCTGACGCCAATGGGCACGGGCCGTTGCCGACCGTCCAGCACATGCATGCGGGTGTTGGCCACGGGCCGTCCGATGGGCGGCGCATGGGGGGGCGTGGGCCGACAAGGCTGCCAGGTCACATCAATGGCGGCTTCTGTGGGGCCGTAAAGATTGTGCAGTTCCGCCCCAAGCAGGGCGTTGTGCCGGGCCGCCAGCTCGCGCGGCAAAGCCTCTCCGCTGACGAAAACATAGCGCAGGCTCGCCAGTCGGGGCAGGTCTGCGGGGTACAGATCCAGGTGGTCCAGAAAGGCCCGCAGCATGGAGGGCACAAAATGCAGCACTGTTACCCGGCGGGTCTCCACGGCAGCCACGATGGCGGCAGGGTTCATTTCTCCGCCCGGTTCCAGCAGGGCGAGACCCGCCCCCTGCCAAGACCACCATAAAAGTTCCCACAGCGAAACATCGAACGTGACGGCGGTTTTTTGCAGCACCACATCGCCGGGACCGATGGGAAAGCGGGCCTGCATCCAGCCCAGACGGTTGCACAGGGCGCGCTGTTGCGTGGGCACGGCCTTGGGCCTGCCCGTGGACCCGGAGGTGAAAATGACGTAGCTGACGGCCTCCGGTCCTGTGGGGGGCCGCTGCCGCCGGGGGGGCGCGCCCTCCCCCGCCGTTGCGGCGGCTTTGAAAATGGCCGCGTCAGGCGTAAGCACGGGCCGCCCGCAGGCCTGAAAGGCGGCCGCCAGATGCGGCGCGCAGACAATGGCGCAGGGGCCCAGATCTTCCAGCATGCCGGCCAGGCGTTCCGGCGGCGTATCTGCGGACAGGGGCACATAGGCCGCGCCCAGACGCAGCACGGCAAATACGCAGACCAGCATGGGCAGCGACCGCTCAAAGCAGACGCCGACATAATCTCCGCGCCGCAGGCCATGGTCTTCCAGCCAGGCGGCCAGGGCTTCCGTCTGGGCGTCAAAGGCCGCATAGGTGACCGTCCGGCCTGAGGCTTCCAGCACAGCCGGGGCCGTGGGCGCGCGCGCAACGATGGCGGCAAAGCGGCTGTCGGGGGCGCTTTCCAGGTCCAGGGCTTCTTCCGTGGCGTTCCAGGCGGCAAGGCGGGCGCGTTCCGCATCCGGCAGTATTTCCAGTTCGGCCAGGGGTGCCTGCCCGGCCTGCAAAGCCGCGTCCGCCAGCACAAGCAGGCGTTGGGCCATAAGGGCGACGCTTTCCGGCCGGAACAGAGCCGTGCTGTATTCCAGATGCAGGTCGCAGCCGCCGTCGGGCCGTTCCCGAAAATACAGGCTCAGGTCAAACTTGCTGGCGCTGTGGGGCAGTTCCACGGGGGTCAGCCGCAGGGGCGGGCGGCCCCAGTGCGCCCAGGCGGCGCCCTCCAGAGCCACAAAGACGTCAAAAAGCGGATTGCGCGCCGGGTCGCGCGTTTCTTCCAGGGCCTCCACCAGGCGCTCAAAGGGGCAGGGCTGGGCCGCCAGGGCCTGCCGCAGATTGCCGTCCACCGCCCGCGCCAGGCTGTCGAAGCCCTGTGCGGCGTCCACCTGGGCGCGCACGACCAGGGTATTGACCAGCAGCCCCACCAGGCCCTGGGTTTCCTCCCGCTCCCGGTTGGCCGCCGGAAAGCCCAGCAGCATGTCCGTCTGGCCGGTATGGCGGTAAAGCCAGGCGGCCGTCAGGGCCAGCAGCACGGCAAAAACCGTTGTGCCCCGTTCCCGCGCCAGGGCCTTCAGGGCCAGGCTGCGGTCCCGGCCCAGGTCCAGAACGTGCACGCCGCCTTCCAGGCCGCGCACAGCGGGCCGGGGAAAGTCCAGGGGCAGGCGCAGGCGTTCCGGCAGGGGGGTCAGGCTGTTTTGCAAAGCCGCAAATTCCGGGCTTGCCGCTGTTTCCTGTTCCGCAGCCCAAAGGACGCAGCTGGCGTAATCCAGCGGCAGCGGCCGCCAGTCCGGGGCTGTGCCGTCGCGCGCGGCGGCGTAGGCCGCGTTGAGTTCACGGAGGACGATTTCCGCCGACCAGCCGTCGAAAATGGCGTGGTGGAAGCAGAACAGCAGCGTTTGGCAGTCCTGCGCCTCACGGAACAGAAGCGCCCGCACCAGGGGTTTGTCCGCGCCCAGGTTCAGTTGCACGGCGGCATAGGCCGCTGCCGTGAAAGATTCGTCCCGCACTTCCAGGCGCAGACCGCCGGGGGGGGCCAGGGTCTGTTCCGGCGCGTCCGCCGCCAGGCGCAGGCGCAGGGCATCGTGGCGCGTTTCCAGCAAGGTCAGCGCCTGTTGCAGGATTGCCGGATCCAGGGGCGCGGCCGGACGAGCCGCAAAGGGGATCACATAGGCCGCGCCGCCGTGCAGCCGCTGCAAAAACCAGATCCGCCGCTGGGCCGGCGACAAGGGATAGCGCTCCCGCGCGGGCGCGCGGGGAATGGGCCGCGCTGTTCGCACCGGGTTCAGGCGCGCGGCCAGGGCGCGGGGACTGGGGTAGGACAGGATGTCCTTGATGTTTGCGGCCAGGCCCAGGTTCTTGTGCAGCCAGGCCAGCAGACGCATGGCCAGCAGGCTGTGCCCGCCCAGCGCGAAAAAGTCCGCGTCCGCATCGGGCAAGGGGCAGTCCAGCACGGCGGCGTAGCCCCGGCGCACCTCCAGCGTCAGATCCGCCGCCCCTTCGGCGGGTTCCGGCGCGCCCGTCCGTGCGGCGGCCCGCACCTCTGGCCGCACTGCGGCCTCGGCAACAGCGGTTTCGGGCCGGTTTTCTGGGGCGTCGGCCATGCTCCGCAACGCGGTCTGGGCCGCTTCTTCCAGCATGCGGCAGGGCACGGCGGCAAGATCCGCGGCCCCGGCGGCCGTTTCCAGCGTCCGGCGCAGCCCTTCCCGCAGGGCGTGGACCCGCTCTGCGGGAAGACGCAGGGGATCGTACAAAAAGCGGCAGCGCAGCCGCGTGCCGGGGATGACGGTAATGCCCAGCGGATAGGGAATTTTTTCAAATCCCTGCACATCTTCCAGGCGCACAGCGCCATGGAGAAAGGCGGTATCCAAAGGATAATTTTCAAAGACCATCAGGTGGTCCAGCAACTCCCCTTTGCCGCTCCGGTTCAGAGCGGCCAGGGGCAGGTGGCCGTGGCGCATCTGTTCCAGCCCCTGCGCGCCGACCGCCGCAAGCGGCGCACCGAGCGCCTCCCCTGCCCGCCAGCGCACCCGCAGCGGCAGGGTGCGGACAAACAGCCCAACGGCCCGGTCCATGCCTTCCAGCTCTGCCGGACGGCCGGAGGTGACCACGCCGAAGACCACATCCCGACGCGCGGCGTTGACCGCGTGCAGCACGAAGGCCCAGCAGGTCTGCACCAGAGTGGAAAGGGTCACGGCCGCGTTTCTGGCCAGGCTTTCCAGCCGCGCGCTCTGGGCGGCGGCAAGGGCGAACTCCTCGCTGACGGGGTCCACGGCGTTTGCCCCCGGCGCTTCCGGCGGCGCGTCGGCCTTGGGCGGCAGCACGCCCGTGGGGCCGACAAAATCCCGCAGCAGGCCCGCCCAATAGTCGGTGGCCGCCCGCGCGTCGTAAGCGGCCAGCCAGCGCGGATAGGCTTCCGGGTCCGGGGGGGGCGGCAGAGGCGCGGCCTGCCCTTCTCCGGCCGCATAGAGAACGAACAGCTCCCGCAGCAAAACGCCCATGCACCAGCCGTCCATCAGCACATGGTGGAAGCACCAGGAAAAGACCGTGCGCCCTTGCGGCAACTGAAAAAACTGGGCGTGCAGCAGCGGCCCCCGGCTCAGGTTGAAGCCCCGCATCCGCCGCGCGCGCAGCAGGCTTTCCAGCTCCGCGCTGGCCGCCGTTTCCGGCAGATGCGCAAGGTCGTGGAACTCCAATCCGGTGCGGGCCTCGCGCAGGAGCACACGATAAAAATCTCCCACATGCAGCGCGGGAAACAGGGAGCGCAGGGCCGCGTGCCGCGCGGGCAGCTTCCGCCAGGCCTGCACCAAGGTCGGGATATCCAGCGGCCCACTGCAATAAAAGACCACCTGCTGCGTATAAACGTCGTTGCCCGGCAACAGCGTTTGGTACAGCAGGGGTTCCTGACCGGGGTGGGGCCGGGAGATGCGCTCCACCTCCGCCGGCGTGCAGCCGCAGGCGTCCTGCACGGCCGCCAGATCGGCTTCAGATGGGAATCCAGACCGGGCGCGCAAGGCCTGCGTCCAGGCGGCGAGCAGAGTCTCCACCCAGGCTGCGGACAGAACTTGCGGGTGGAACCAGGCCTCCAGATGCAGCGCGCCGTCAGCCGCCAGCCAGACGGTCAGCTCCAGGGGCGCTTCCGGCGCGTAGTCCGGGGGCAACAGTTCGGGCAGGGCTCCGGGCAAGAGCGCCGCCAGGGGCGGGGCGTCCTCGCCTTCCTGATCATTGTGCGCCAGCTGACCGAGATAATTGCAGGTTATCTGAGGACGGCGGTCTAAAGCCTGCGGGGCCGCCGCCCGCAGCCAGCCGTAGGCCACGCAGGCGCGCGGCGAAAAATGCCGCGCAAGCCACGGGGCCACAGCCGCGCGGGCCGGGGCGTAGTCGGCGGCCGGGGCCAGAGGCATGGGGCAGACAGCCGTAAACCAGCCCAGGCTGCGGCTCAGGTCCGCGCCGGGCAGAAGGTCGCTGCGCCCGTGACTTTCCAGGTCAAGGCGGACGGCCTCCCGCTGGCCGACGGCGTACAGGGCCTGGGCCAGAGCCGCAAGCAGGTCGGCAAGAACCGCAGTCCCGCCTCCGGCGTCCTCCGCCGCCCCTTTGCCGGACGTATACTCCGGCAGCCGCGCGCCGCGCCGGCAGCGCTCTGCCGCCCTGTCCTGCGCCTGGGGATTGCGCGCGCAAAGCGCGCCTGTGGGCGCTGTGCAGACCTGGGTCCACAAGGCCTGCTGCGCTTCTGTGGGAAAGACGCCCGCTTCCGCCAGGCGGGCCGTTTCCAAGGCATGCCGGGCAAAGCCGCAGCCTTCGGGCGCAAGGCGGCCCGTGCCGCAGAAATGCGTCCAGCTTTCGCGCAACACGCCGCAGGAAACGGCGTCCAGCACCAGGTGGTGACCCAAAAGCAGCAAAAAACGCCGCGCGCCCCTTTCCAGCAGCAGGGCCGTCAGAACTTTGCCCGCCGCCGGGTCCAGATCCGGCGTCATTTCGCTCACGGCCCGGCGCAGCAGCGGCAGCCAGGCCGCGTCAGCCTCCGCGCGCTTCCGGCGCAGGGAAATGGCCTGGGGCCGCGCCAGCGCCACGGCCTGCTCCGGCGTAAAGGCCAGACGCAGGACTTCGTGCTCTTGCGGCAGGCCGCCCAGCCAGGCTTCCGCCGCGGCGCTCGGAACGTCCGCCGCCACGGGCAGCGGCAACAGCATGCGGAAGGACCGCCATTGTTCGCCCAGGGCCGCAAGCATGCGGCGCGGCAGGGGCGGCAGGAGCACGCGGCTGCCGGGCGCAAGCGGGGCCGACGCTTGCGGGAGAACCGCCGGAGCAGCCGTCAGTCGGGCGCAAAGATCCGCAAAACGGGGCGTGCGCAGAAAATCCGGCGCGGTAAGGGCCGTTACCCCCTGACGCCGCAGCAGACCGGTAAGCTGAATGGCTTTGATGGAATCGCCGCCGTCCTGAAAAAAATCGCTTTCTTCACCCACGGAGGCGGCGCTGGCCGGCAGCAGAATGCGCGCCCAGGCGCTGGCCAGCATGTTGCGGGCGGCGCGGCCGACCTCGTCCTGAACTTCATGGCGAACCGAATGGCTGGCCGGGCGGCTAACCGCATCATTGGCAGAATCAGAAGAAGACGCAGGGGACAGGCCGGGGGCTGCGGCCTGGCAAGGGCGGGGCGCATGGTTGGCGTCCTGGCCGTGCGCTGCCCGGCGCTCAGGGCCATCGTCCAGATCGCGGGCAAGGGCTGCGGCCAGTTCTTCAAGCAGCTCCGGCCCGTCCGGGAGGCGAGCCGCGTCGTATTCCAGCACCAGACGGCAGTCCGGACCGGTTTGCAGGGTAAAAGCGCCTGCAAATTTGCCTGCCCGCAGCACGGGTTCCAGCCGCCGCAGCTCAAGCCCCACGGCCGTCACGGATTCCTGGACCGCGTGCGTCGCCAGAAATTCGGGCACAAAGCCGGGCAGCGGGCAGCGGCCGTGGGCGGCTGCGGCGCGCAGTTGTTCCGCCGCGGCGGCGACAAGGCTGGCCAGAGCCTGCGGACCGCAAGCCGGGCAATCCTCGCCAGCCCCCAGCCGCAGAGGTACGGTACTGACGTAAAAACCGGCGGTCTGCGCTTCCTCCGGGGTTTCGCGCAGGCCCACGGGCACGCCCAGCAGGGCCGCCGCGCGCCCATAGCGCCGGCAAAGAAAACGCCCGGCCAGCGCGGCGAAGCAGGCCAGCGCGCTGGCCCCGCAGCGCCGGGCCAGGGCTTCCAGCCCAGCCGCCGTGGGGGGCGGCAGGTCCAGGCCGGTCATGGCTCCCTGCCGGGCGGCGGGCGGCGCGGTTTCCGGCAAAAGGGGCGGCACGGGCGGCTCCAGCACGGCGCGCCAGTGGGCCGCATCCGCCGTCTGGGCCGCAGAGCGGGCATATGCGGCCTCTTTTTGGCAGAAGGCCGCCTGGGTGGACAGCAAGCCCGGCGGCGCGGCCTCCCCGCGCAGATGGGCGAGCGCGTTGCGCAGCAGCATGTCCAGGGTTGCGCCGTCGCCGGCCACATGGTGCAGCAGCAGCAAAACCCGCACGGCGTGGGGCAGACGCACGGCCAGCAGACGCACAGGCGGCGCGGACCGCAGATCAAAAGGCGCGTGGATGCGGGCGTCGCACAGCGCCTCTGCGGCCGCCGCGTCGGCGCAGTGCGCCCATTCCAGCGCGACGTCCGCGTCCTTAAGTCCAAAATGGGGCTGGTCTATTTCTCCTTCCAGGACGCACCGCAGCAATTCCTGGTTGTTAACGGCCCGGCGCAGCCCCTCCAGGAAATCCTCAGTCCGGGGGCCGCGCGCTTCCAGCAGCAGGGGCATGTGGTAGTCGGCCGCGTCGGGGTGGGCCTCCTGATAAGCCCACAAGCGGTATTGGCCAGCGTTCAGGGGGGCTTGCGCGCACGGGCGGTCCGCAGCCCGCGCGTCCTCCCGGCGCAGCAGGGCGGCCAGATCCGCCAGGCTGGCGCAGGCCGCCAGACTGCGGTAGGAAATATCAGCCTGAAACTGTTTGTGGATTTCGCGCAGCAGGGCCATGCCGTTGAGACTGTTGCCGCCCTGCTCGAAAAAACTTTTTTCCGGGTCGCAGGCCCGGCCCAGCACACGCTCGCAGACCGCCCGCAGACGCGGATCAAAAGGACGCGCGCTTGCAGGCCCGCCGGACAGCCCATCGGCGCGTTCGCCAGAGCATTCGGCGGGCAGATCGCCGGAGCGCTCCGCCCCAGGCTCTGGGGAGGGACGTTGCGCGGCCAGCGCCTGTAAGGCCTTGCGGTCGATTTTGCCTGTGGCTGCCGTGGGCATGGCCGCAAGAACGCGCCAGACGGAGGGCAGCATATAGTGCGGCAGGTGGGCGCGGCTCCAGGCTATGACGCCGTTGCTGGCGGCCCCTGGGCGCAGCACCAGAAAGGCGGCCAGGGTTGTCTGCCCCGCGCTGTCCGGCACGGGCAGCACCGCGGCCTGGGCCACCTCCGGGCAGGTTTCCAGCAGAAAGGCCGCCTCCGCCGGTTCCACCCGGTTGCCGCGCACCTTTACCTGGTCGTCGGCCCGGCCCGCCAGCAGCAGTGCGCCCTGCGGAGACCAGCGCGCCAGGTCGCCGGAGGCGTAGGCCCGTTCCTCCCCTTCCGCCGGGGGGCGAAAGCGCTGTGCGGTCAGTTCCGGGTTGCGGTGATAGCCCAGGGCCAGGCTGGCCCCGCCGATCCAGAGTTCGCCCAGCATGCCTGCGGGCAGCCGCCGCCCCCGCGCATCCCGGATGGACACGCTGACATTGGGCAAGGGCCGCCCCGCGCTGAGGGGGGGCTGCGCGGCGGGGTCCACCTTCCCCATGCTGGCGCAGACGCAGGCTTCCGTGGGGCCGTAGGCGTTGAAATAGCGCAGAGAGCTGGCATACCGCAGGGCGTCTGCGGCCACGGGCGGTTCGCCCGCTGTGATAAGCGCCCGCAGCGAGGGCAGAGGCTCGCCCTCGAACAGGTTCAGGTAGGAAGGCGGCAGAGTGGCCACGGTAATGCCGTTATCCTTCAAGTATTGCTTGAAGGACCAGGGCGCGCTGCGGCGCTGCTCGCCTACGGGATAAAGGCAGGCCCCGGAAAGCAGGGCCATAAAAATTTCCGACAGCGAGGCGTCGAAGATGGGCGGCGCGAACAGCAGGACGCGGTCTTCGGCGCTCAGGCCCAGCAGCTCCATCTGCCCCTGGATCATGTTGGCAAAGCCCCCGTGCGGGACCAACACGCCCTTGGGCCGCCCTGTAGAACCGGAGGTATAGATGAGGTACGCGCCTTCCGCCGGCTCCGGCGGCTCCGGCAGCGCTAACGGTTCCGACAGGGGCGCAATGCCCCCCGCCGCGTTCCAGAAGTCCTGATCTTCCGGGTCCAGGGGGCCGCAGCGCAGAGCGGGGCCGGCGTCTTCCAGAATATAGGCCAGCCGTTCCGGCGCGCTTTGCGGATCCACAGGCAGGTACACGGCCCCCAGGCGCTGGATGCCCAGGATGGTGGCGGCCAGATGCAGGGTGCGCCCGGCAGCCACGGCCACAATGTTCCCGCGCCCCACCCCCGCCGCTGCAAGCCTGCGGGCCCGGCGCAGAGAATCCTCCCGCAGCTCCGCGTAACTGCAGACGCGGCCCGCCTCGTCCTTTACGGCCGGCCGTCGGGCGCAGCGGGCCGCTACGGCGTCGAAAAGTGCGGGCAGAGAGCAGAGGGCATACTGTCGTCGGGGGCCGCGCTCCCAGCGGGTCAGTTCCTGTTGTTCCGCGTCCAGCAGATAGTTCAGATCCGGCAGATCCGCCCCGGCGGCCAGCTGGCAGAGCAGGCTTTCCAGGCGCGCCACAAAGCGTTCCACATCCTGTTCCGTCAAGTGGTTGCGGCTGCTGCGCACGGTAAGGGAGTACAGCTCGGAACGCGGCTCCCGCATAACCAGCATGCCCAGCAGCACGGGCTCCTTGGGGCTGTGGCGTTGTTCCGCCGCCAGAATGGGAAATTCCGGCGTGCCGGGGGGCGTATTGGGCAAAAAATTAACAAAAGCGTCCGCCAGGAAGGAAAAATTTTTGCCCTCCAGACGGCGGGCCGCCAACTGGTAAGGTGTGCGCACATGGCGGTAAAAAGTGGCGTTTTGCGCGGCGACGGCCGCCAGCAGCCCGGCGAAGCCGTTTTTCCCGCCCACATCCAGCAAAAGGGGCGGCAGCGCCATCAGGGCCCCCTGCCGCCGATGGAGCGTCTTGCGCTCGCCGAAAGCCGTGGGCCCAAGCACCACTACCTGCTCTTCCCCGCCCATAAAGGAAACAGCCAGCGCGTAAAGCGCGGTAAAAAGCACCGCAGGGCTGACCTTGTGGGCGGCCATGAGCGCTGTGGCCGCACGGGAGGCCGCCGCGCTGAGAAGAAATTTTTTGTGGCGGCTTGCCCCCAGCACATCGGGCTTGCCGGGCAGAGGGGGCAGAATGCGTTTTTCGGGCAGGGCAGCCAGGTGCTGTTCCCAGAAGGCCATATCCCTGGCAAAGCGTGGGGAGGCGAAGTGGGCTTGTTCCTCGCGCCAGGCCGCATCGCAGGGGGCGGGTTCGCCCAGGTCCAGGGCCTGCCCGCGCGTCAGGGCGGAGTAACTGTCCGCAATGGTGGACATATGGAAGAAGAACCCCAGGCCGTCCAGCACCAGGTGGGAGCATTTAAAGGCAAAGACGCTTTGATCTGCGCCCGTGCGCACCAGAGCGTAGCGGATGAGGGGGTTTTCCACGGGTTCTTCAAAAAAAGCGTCGATCAGCCGGTCGGCTTCTTCGGCAGGGTCGGGCGCGCGGCTCGCGTCCAGCACGCGGAAGTCCGGATCCGCCCCTTCGCCGGGCGCAAAGCAAGGCTCGTCGCCGTCCTCGCGCAGAACGGCCGCAGGCAGGGGCGTCCAGTGCAAAGCCTGGCGCACGGCCTCGCGCAGCCGGCGCGCGTCGGGCAGCGCGCCCACATAGAAGCAGCCGCGGATGGAGGTTTCCGCATAATCGGTCAGGGCCATCCTGGCGGACAGCCACAATTCCCGCTGGCACGCGGTTAATGGAACCCTGGCGGGCGAACCGAGTGCGTCTGCGGGCGCGTTCCGGGATGAGATGGGGGCTGTGCCGTGCCGTTGTTCCGGATCCGCCGCCTGTAGGGGCTTTATCGCCATGCGTACCTCGCCGTATAGTGCAAAATAGCGCATAAAACGTGTAATGGCAAGGTTTATATATACAATGGAACCCGATTGTCCTATACTGCCTTACCCGCTAAAAGATTGGGCGCCGTCGCCCCCTCCGTCGGCCCATGCTCCCTTTCTGAACCGTGTTCTACTATGCCGTGAGCGAGGCCATGCCATGTCCCAGGCGCCCTGCTGGAAAAATCTGGATTGGAAAAAAGAACTGACCAACAACGTGCGCAGCGTGGATCAGCTCAAAGCCTACGTCGCCTTTGATCCGGATGAGGAAGCGGCCCTGCGCCAGGTGGCCGCGCTGCATCCCATAAACATTCCGCGCTACTACCTAAGCCTGATCAATTTTGATGACCCCCGCGACCCCATCCGCCGGATGTGCTTTCCCAGCGCTGACGAGCTGGTGGTGGCCGGGGCCATGGGCGCCACCACCACAGACCCCTACGGCGACGACAAGCACGACAAAGGCAACGGCGTGCTGCACAAATACGACTGCACCGCCCTGCTGATCACCACAGAGCGTTGCGCCATGCACTGCCGCCACTGCTTCCGGCGGCGCATGGTGGGGCATTCCCCCCGCGAAACCCTGCGCCAGTTTGCCGGAGCCCTCGACTATATAGCCGCGCACAAAGAGATCAACAATGTCATTCTCTCCGGCGGCGACCCGCTGACCCTGGACACCCCCGTTCTGGAAACCATGCTGGAGGGTCTGGCAAGCCTGGACCATGTGGCCTTTGCACGCATCGGCACACGCGTGCCCGTCACCTATCCCCTGCGGCTTTTTGACCAAAGCCTGACGGACGCCCTGCGCCGCTTTGCCGCGCGCAAGGGGCTGTATATCGCTACCCACTACAACCACCCGCGCGAAATCACCCCCACCTCAGCGGCGGCCATTGAGCGCATCCGGCTGTGCGGGGCCGTCGTCAACAATCAGGCCGTGCTGCTGCGCGGCGTCAACGACAGCGCGGACACGCTGGCGGAGCTCATGAACGGCCTGCTCGCCATCGGCGTCAACCCTTATTATGTCTACCAGTGCATGCCCGTGGCGCGCGTGCGGCACCATTTTCAACTGCCGCTCAAAGAAGGCGTCGCCCTGGTGGACCAGGCCAGGGCCATGCTCAGCGGCTACGGCAAACGCTTTAAATACATCATCGGTCACGACATCGGCAAACTGGAAATCTGCGGCAGAGACGGGGATACGCTCATTCTCAAGCAGCTCCACGCCCGCAGCGGCCACGCGGAGCAAGCCTCGCGCATGCTGCTGCTGCCCCTGGACGACGCCCTGGGGTGGGTGGATTTTGACTGACGGACGCCCAGCCCCATGACGGACATCACGCTGTTCTGCTTTCCTCACGCCGGGGGCGGCGCGCACTGCTATGCGCCTTTGGGCCCTTGCCTGCCCGCCGCCGTGGACCTGCGCCCCCTGGAGCCGCCAGGGCGTGGCCGCCGCGCGCGCGAACCCCTGTGCAGCGATCTGGAGGCTATGGCCAGCGACCTTTTTACCCGCATGGCGCCCGTGGCTCGCCAGGGGCCCTATGCCCTGTTCGGGCACAGCATGGGCGGGCTGCTGGCCTATCTTTGCGCCGGGCGGGCCGTTGCGGCTGGGCTGCCCCCGCCCCTGGGGCTGTTTCTTTCTGCCGCGGCCGCGCCGGGCCGAGGGGACGTCAGCCTGCCCCGCCCCGTGGCCGCCCTGCCCTCCGCGCTTCTTTGGGAATGGCTGCTGGCCATGGGCGGCACGCCGCCGGAGGTGACCGCCTCTGCGGCCTTTCGCCAGTATCTGGAGCCGGTGCTCCGCGCCGATTTTGCGGCCCTGGAAAACTGGCGGCAGACGCCCGGCATGCGCCTTGAAGCGCCCATCACCGTGTTCCTCGGCACGGAGGACAGGATCACGCGGGAAGACGCCCTGGCCTGGGCGCCCCTGACCAGCGGCCCTTGCCGGGTTTACAGCTTTCCGGGCGGACATTTTTATCTGCGGGAGCACTGGACGGCCCTGGCCGGACATATGGCCCGCGCCCTGGGGGTGGAATAAGCCGTGCGGGCGTGGGATTTTTTGACGGCCCCCCTGCCGGCCCCGCCCGTGCGCGGCGTGTTGTGCCTGGGGCTTTATCTGGACGACCCGGCAGACTGGATTGCAGCCTGCGCCCCCCTGGCGGCGGAGGAAGAAAACCGCGCCGCCGACCGCTTTGTGCAGCCCTGGGACGCGGCGCGCCACCTGGCGGGCAGGGTGCTGACGCGGCGCATGCTGGGCGCGGCCCTTGGCCGACGGCTGACAGCGCCCCTGCCGCGCACGGCGCAGGGCAAGCCCTTCTGCCCGGACGTCGGGCTGGAATTTTCCCTTAGTCATGCGGGGCACATGGTTTGGGCGGCCTTTTGCCGCCAGGCCCCCGTAGGCGTCGACGTGGAAGAAATACGCCCCCTGCCGGATCTTGACGACCTTGCGGCGCAACTGCATCCGGAAGAAAACGCGCAATTGCGCGCCCTGCCCCCGGCCCTCCGCCAGGCCGCCTTTTACCGGTGCTGGACGCGCAAAGAGGCCGTGCTCAAAGCCCTGGGCACGGGGCTTTTTCTGCCCTTGGCGGACTTTCAGACGGATGTGGGAGAAGCGGAAGCGGACTGGCTGCTTTTCTTGCCGCGAGCTGCAGCGGCCTTTAATCCCGCGCCGGACGCCGGGCCGCCCCGCTGGACCTGCCGCGACCTGCCCGCACCCCCCGGCTACGCCTGCGCCGTGGCGGCCATGACGCCGAAAGCGGCCGTGCATGTCCACCATTGTTGAGCGACGGCGGCCCGCCCCAAAATTCCTGTGGACGCCGCCGCTTTGCTTTTGTTATTGTGGTGCAAGATGCATCCGGCGCGGCATCCGCGTCCCGATCTTTCGGGCTGCGGACGCGGCAGGAGCAAACCAGCCGGAGAGGGCGCGGCTTGCCGAACAGGCCAGGGGGCGTCGGGGAAGGCAGGGGGCAAAGCGCCCCGCACGCCCCAACCGCCGTGCGGAGGGACCGCAAAGACACTATGAGCAGCCGGCGCAAAATTTTTGGCATGCTGGGGGCCGCACGCCTGCTGTGCACCGCTCTGCTCTGCTGCGCCGCGCTGCTGGGCGGCGCGCTTTGCGGCCGGGACAGCGCCTGGGCCGAATATGCGGCGGCCGTTGCGCCGTCAGCCGGGCCGGCCGGGCTCAAGACCATTGCCTATTTCGAAGCCGGACCCTACTGGGAATTTGCGCTGCTGGAAAAAGAAATCCGCTCCGCCCTGCAGGCTCGCGGCCTGCTGGGGCATTTTGATTTTCCCGCCGTCCTGCGCTTCAGCCCCGGCTGGGACGCCCCGCAAGGGGCTTACCGCGAGGCGGCCCGCAAGATTATGCAGAATCCCCAGGTGGACGCCGTCATCAGCATGGGCACCGAGGCCACCAAGGCCCTGCTGGCGGAAAACAACGGCGCAACGCCCATTATGGCTGTGGACGTGGCGGACCCTGCGGGTGCGGGCATTGTGGACCCTGAAACCGGCAAGGGCGCAAAAAATCTTGCCATCCGCTATATCAAAGATAAATGGTTCAAGGTTTTCGCCCTGTTCCACGAAGCTCTGCCCTTTCACAAACTGGGCATTATGTACCACGACAGCCCAGAGGGCCTTTCCTATTCCAACGTGCGCGAAGCCCGCGAGGTAGCGCGCGAGCGGGGCTTCAGCCTGGTGGAATATCCCTTGCTGGACAAGGCGGAAAGCCCGGAAGCCTGCGCGCGCGGCGTCCGCAGGCTGCTGCAGGAAAACGTGGACGCCTTCTACATTTCTGCCCTCAACTGTTTTGACTGGACCCAGGCCGACCCGCAACCCCTGTTTGATCTGCTGGCGGCCAGGGGGGTGAAAACCTTTGCACGGGACGGCAGCGTGCATGTGCGGCGCGGCGCGCTCATGGGGCTTTCCACCCTGGATTACGCGCCCCTGGGGAGATTTTATGCGGACCAGCTGGCCGCGCAACTGGGCCTGCTGCCGCCTGACGCCCCGCTGGAAGCGGCGGCCTACACGCCGAAAATTGCGCTGAACCTGGTTACGGCCAACCGGCTGGGCCTGGATTTGCCTTTGCTGCTGCTTATCTCCGCCGACGAACTTTTTGACGCCACTCTGGCGGGCGTCGACGCCGCGCCAGCCCTGCCATACCCATGAACCAACCAAACGAGGTTGCCCATGACGACAGAACAGGAATCCAAGATTGACGGCACGGAAGAACAGTCCGCCCCTTCGGCGGAAAACGCCGCCGGCGCGCCGCCCACGCAGGAAGCCGTGGACGCTCTCATCCGCAAACGGGTATACGGCGCCATAGGCATCGGTTTTGTGCCCGTGCCGCTGGTGGATTTTCTGGGGCTTACCGCCCTGCAGCTGGAGATGGTCCACGCCCTGACCAAGGCCTATGGCCTGGAATTCAAAAAGGAACGCGCCAAGTCCATCATTTCTTCCCTGCTGAGCGGCGTGCTGACCACGGCCTGCGTGCCCCTGGCGGCTTCACTGTTCAAGAGCATCCCCGTGGTGGGCTATACCGCAGGCGCGGCTTCCATCAGCATTCTGGGCGGGGCCACCACCTACGCTCTGGGCCGGGTTTTCGACCGCCACTTCCGCAAGGGCGGCAACCTGGTGGACTTTAACGCTGAAGAAGCCAAAACCTACTTTAAGGACAAGGTGGAAGAAGGCAAAAGCATGGTGGGCGCCATGAAGAAAAAGTTTAAAAAAGCTCCGGAGGGCGCGGCTGGCCCGGTGGCGGAAGCCACCGTGGAGACCACGGCCCAAAAGCCCGGGGACGCGGCCAACGCTTAACGCAAAGCCCCCGCGCAATGCCGCCTTTGCCCAGCGCGAACCGCGGCCCGCGGCGCGCTTTCCCCTTGCGGACGCGCCGCAGGGGGCGAGGTGCCGCGCCCTGCGACACTGTTATCTGAACAAGGCCCCCCATGCTGCATGTGAACGACTCGCTTTTTCTGAAACTGGTTCGGGACCAGGCCGGGGATGAAGGCGGCAGGCTGACGGCCGCCTGCCTCGCCTCCGGCGTCATGCAGGGGCTGGCCGTTTTTGCAGTGCTGCAAGGGCTGCAGGAGCTTTCCGACGACGGTTTGCGCCTGCACACGTTTTTGGGGTTTCTTGCGGCTTTGGGCGGCTTTTATTTTCTGTTCCGCTACATCACGGGGCGCTCCGCCCAGTTGGCGTTGCGCGGCGTCATGCGCTGGCGCATGCGCATCGCCTCCAAGCTGCGCGGCATATCCCTGCCCGGTTACGAGGCGCTGGACCAGAACCGCATCCAGGCCGCCCTGCTGGACGGACGCGAAATGGTGGTGGAAGCCGCCCGCATGCTTACGGCCGCCGCGGCCAACACCGTCATGCTGGTTCTGGCTTTTTTGAAAATGGGCACGGTTTCCCTGTCCGGCACTGTGGGCGTTTTTCTGATCCTGGGGCTGGGGCTGTGGATTTTTTTGCGCCTGATCCGCAGCGTGCAGGAACATATGGGCCCGGCGCTGCGGGCGGACCAGCGCTTCAGCGCCAGCCTGCGCGATCTGTACGCCGGTTTTTCCCAGCTCAAGATGCACAAGCCCAAGACCACGGAGCTGTTCGGCGAACAGATCATCCCCGATCTGGACAAAGCCTCACGGGCCCGGGACGCCACGGAGCGCCGCCACGCTTTGGGCATTTCGTTCTTTGCTATGTTCAACCTCCTCATTCTTGGGCTGGTTCTTTTTCTTATGCCCGGCATTCTGGGGCTTTCTTCCGACGATGCGGCCACCCTGCTGGTGCTCTGCATGTTCAGCCTGAGCCCGCTCATGAGCCTGGTGACCTTTGTGCCGCTGCTGACCAAGGTGGAGCTGAGCCTGCGCGAACTGGCCGAGGTGGAAGCCATGGTGGACGCCGCCGCCGAACCCTTTGAAGCCCAGGGCGTCAGCGCGCGCTGGCAGCAGCCGGACCCGGCGACGCCCCCTTTTCACAGCCTGTCCCTGCACCAGGTGCGCTTTGACTACCATGATAGGCACGGCGCGCGTCTTTTCGGCATTGTGGCGGAAGATTTCAGCCTGCGGCGGGGCGAAATGGTTTTTATCCGCGGCGGCAACGGCTCGGGCAAATCCACTTTCCTCAAGGTGCTGGCCGGGCTCTATGCGTCCCAGGACGGAAAAATACTCCTGAATGGAATCCCGCTTGCGGATGTGGATATGGCGGCCTACCGCAACCTGTTTACCGTGCTGCCGACGGAATATCATCTGTTTGCACGGCCGCTGGGCCTGGGAAACGACGTCACGCGCTTTACCGCGGCACTGCGCGCCGTGCGGCTGGAGAACAAGGTGCGCCTGCTTGCGGACGGCGCCTTTTCCACCCTGGATCTTTCCGCCGGGCAGCGCAAGCGTCTGGCCCTGGCCTGCGCCCTGGCGGAAGGACGCGAAGTGTTTCTATTTGACGAGGTGGCCGCGGATTTTGACCCTGGCTTCCGCAAGTATTTTTATGAAGAACTGCTGCCCGACCTGATCCGCCGTGGCGGCACGGTGCTGGCCATCTCGCACGACGACCGCTACTTCCATGTGGCGGACAGGGTACTGACCATGAGCGAAGGCCGTTTTGTTGCGGAGCCGGCGGCCCTGCCGGAGGGGACGGCATGAGGGCGCTGTTGAGCCTTGCGGCGATGGTCTGCTGCCTGGGCCTTGCCCTGACAGCGCCGGCCAGAGATATTGCAGAAGCGACCAACCTTCAGGTGGTGCGCAACCTGTATGAGGAGGTGCGCAAAACCCGGGCCTCGGAGATCAACGCCAGCGAAAACACCCAGGCCATTGTTGACCGGCTGCAGTGCTATGAACGTAACCATGATTACGGACAGCGCATTCAGATCTGTAACAATGCCTATATAAAACGCATTATCTATCTGGCGCGCATGAGCATCCATTCCCGGCCAGACCTGGGGAAATTCGTGCAGCATGTGGGCATGTGCCCCATCCAATACAATCTCTGCATGGGCCAGACCCAAAACGACAAAGAACGCTGCATTCTGTTTGAGCGGCAGTGCATTGACCATACGCTGGACGTTTTCTGGCGCGGTTCGGCGCAATACACGCAACAAACCTACCGGTTGGACCAATGAAGAATCTTTGTGCCAGTATCCGAAACGCGGCGCGCCGCCATCGGATAAAAATTCTTTGCGTGGGTTTCGTACTGCTTCTTGTGTTCTTTTTTCTCTGGCCGCGCATGGTCATTTCCATCCGGCCGGGCGAACTGGGGGTGCTGTATTCCCGCTTCAGCGGCGGCACGCAGATGAACAGAACATATGGAGAAGGTCTGCACTTTATTCTTCCCTGGAACATCCTGTATGTTTACGACGTGCGCGTGCAGGAGGAAACGCAAAACATAGAAGTGCTTACCCTGGACGGCCTGACCATTAATGTGCAGGCTTCCCTGCGCTTTCAGCTTATCCGCGCCCGGCTGCCCACGCTGCATCAGGACATCGGTCCCCGCTACCGCGAAAAAGTGGTCATCCCCATCATGAACTCGTCCGTGCGCCAGACCATCGGCAGCTATCGGCCCGATGACCTCTACGCCACCGCCCGCCAGCAGCTGCAGGACCAGATGCTGGTAGACGCCGTGGAGGAAATGGGGCGCATTCCCATTCTCATCCAGGGTTTTGTGGTCAAAAGCATTACCCTGCCAGAGGTGCTGCGTCAGGCCATTGAGCGCAAGCTGGTGGCGGAACAGGACTACCTGCGCTATAAATATCTGCTGCTGGAGGCCGCGCAGGAAGCCAAACGCAAAGCCATTGAAGGCGAAGGCATCCGCGCCTATCAGGAGCTGATCAACCGGAATATGACCCCGGAATTCCTGCGCTATGAGGGCATCCGGGCCACCAGAGACTTGGCGCTCTCCACCAACGCCAAGATAGTGGTAATCGGCGGCAAGGACGGCCTGCCCGTCATTCTCAACACAGAGACGCCCGGCGGGGCCGGCGCTGCCGCCGCAACGCCGCAAGAAGCCCCCCAGGCGGCCCCCTCCGCGCAGGAAAAAACGGCAGGCGCGCCTTCTCCATTGGCGCTCCCCGCGGAGCGCAAGGGCGTCCAGCCGGGCGCTGCGGGGGCGGGATCTCCACGCTCGGACTTGTCCCGGCCTGTTTCTGACAGGCCCCAGGCCGCCGCGCCGACCGGCCCGCGTTCACTGCCGCCCCTGCCCCAAGCCGCGCCAACGGGCCTTCCGCCGCAGTCCGGCGGTCTGAGCTGGATAGCCCCCGGCGAAAGCCTCACGGACTTTATCCACCGGCTGGACAACACCCTGCTGCGGCCCCGCGCTACGGACGCCGTGCGACAGTAAGGAGGCCCCCGTGTATCTGATCGTGCTTATCGTCTTGGTGCTGAGTCTGCTGCTGGGCCTGCTGGGCAGCAATTCCCGGCTGGGCTTCTGGGGCATATTTTTTGCCAGCCTGCTGCTCACGCCCTTGGTGGGTCTGCTGCTGGTCATTGCGGCTTCCGGTCCTAGAGCAGGTAAACTTTGAGAATCTGCGTTCTCAAAGTTTACAGCACGCTCGTTTCGGCGCTTAACAGCGCAAATAAATTGCGCTTACGCCTCCACAGCGGGCGTCTCTCACGCAGCCGCCAGGGCATTTCAAAGTTAAAATGCCCTAAAAATTCCACCAGAGTCTGAAGGCCGCGTTCCGCGCAGACCGGGAGGAACCACGCGGAAGGGAACATACGCGGTAGGGTCAGAATTTTTCGCGTCTTCCCAGAGCCAGGCGGGCGGCCTGGGTTGTCCTGGCGCATCAATAACGCTAACCGCATGCTTTCATACGGCAAATGCGACGTGCACGCCGCATCAGGGCCGCAGCAGCCGCGCCGCCGCGTTTGCCGCCAGCGCGCCGCTGGCCCAGGCCCAGTGCAGGTTGTAGCCGCCGAGCAGCCCGGTGACGTCCAGCACCTCGCCCGCCATAAAAAGCCCTGGCAGATGACGGCTTTGCAGGGTCTGCGGGGCAAGGCCCTCCAGCGCCACGCCCCCGACGCAGACTTCGGCCTGCTTCAGGCCCGCCAGGCCCGTGGGCCGCACCGTATGGGCGTGCACCGCAACAACAAGGGCCTGCCGCGCAGCGCGAGAAAGCTCGGCGATTTTACGGCGTGCCGCATCTGGCGGCAGCAGCGCATCCGCCAACCGCTGGGGCAGACAACGGCGCAGCAGGCCGCGCGGGGTCTGTCCGCCGACGCCGGGCTGATCAAAAAGATCCGCAAGCCGCGCCTGGGGCAAAAAATCCAGCAGAATTTCCTGCCCCGCCTCCCAGAACAGCGAGGCCTTGAGCGCTGCCGGGCCGCTCAGGCCCGTGTGGGTGCAGAGCAGGTCGTCTTCAAAGCTGCGCGCTTGCTGGCCGGGGCTTCCGGGCAGGCGCAGGCGCACGGGCAGGCTCAGGCCAGCCAGCGCGGGCAAGGGAGAATCCGGCCCCAGCAAAAACGGCGTCAGGGCCGGACGGGGCGGCACAACGCGGTGCCCCAGCGCCGCCGCCAGGCCATAGCCCAGGCCGCAGCCCCCCACCTTGGGCGCGGCCGGGCTGCCCGCCGTCAACGCCAGCGCCCGGGCCCGCCAGACGCCCCCGGGCGTGGTTGCGAAAAATCCCCCCGGCCCTGCCGCAATGTCGCTCACCGGCGTGCGGCAAAGCAGACGGCAGCCCCGCGCCCGGCAGTCTTCCGCCAGCGCGGCGACCAGCCGTTGGGCGGGTACCTTCAGGAACAGCCGCCCGTGATGGCGTTCCTCAAAAGGCAGCCCCCAGCCGCGCACCAGCCGCAAAAGACGCTCCGGCGTAAAGGCCCGCAGGGCCGGGACGCAAAAAGCGCCCTCCTCCGCGCCGTTGCCGCAGCGGTAGTCCGCAGGGCTGACGCGCCGGTTGCCGAAATTGGCCTTGCCGCCGCCGCAGACGGCCAGCTTTCGCCCAGGCGCGGCGTTCCGCTCCAGCAGCGTCACCCGCAGACCGCGCCCGGCGGCCTCGCGCGCGCACATGAGCCCGGCGGCCCCGCCGCCCACTACCAGCAAATCGGTTTCGCGCTCCGGCTCCCGCTCCTGGTTTGACAGGCCGTGCGGCCCGGGGCTATGGGGGGAAAAAACAGTCATGCGGCCACGGTATACGAGGCCGCCCGCGCTGCCAAGTCCCTCTTGCCGAGGTTGCTTCATGCCCATTGTCCCTTCCGCTTATCAGGCGCCCGCGCCTGTGCGCAACGGCCACGTCAACACCATCTGGCCCGTGCTGTTCCGTCCGCATCCTCCCCTGGCGGCGGGGGTTCGCCGCGTGCGACTGGACACTCCGGACGGCGATTTTCTGGATCTTGACCTTCACCCCTCCCAGGGCCCGGACGGCCGCGAGCGCCCCTTTGGCCAAGGGCGCGGCCTGGCCATCCTTTCGCACGGGCTGGAGGGCAACAGCCGCCGCAAATATGTGCTCGGCATGGCCAATATGCTGCGGGCCGAAGGCTTTGACTGCCTGGCCTGGAACATGCGCTCCTGCTCCGGCGCGTCCAACAGCACCAGCCGCCTGTACCATATGGGGGAAATTGAAGACCTCGGCGCGGTCGTCCGCTATGCCGAAAGTTTTGACCGTCCGCTTCTGCTGGCGGGCTTCAGCATGGGCGGCAACCAGATCTGCCGCTACCTGGGGCGCGGCCCGGTTTCGCCCCTTTTGCGTCTGGCCGTGGCCGTATCCGTGCCCTGCGATCTGCCCGCCGCAGCCCCGGTCATGGACAGCCCGGCCTGCCGCCTGTACATGTGGTATTTTTTGCGTACCCTGCGCCGCAAGGTGCGGGAAAAAGCGGCCCGCTTCCCCGGCTACCCCTCTGTGAAGGGGCTGGAGCGCATCCGCACCTTTGCGGCCTTTGACCAGCGCTTCACCGCGCCCACTTTCGGCTTTGCCTCGGCGCAGGACTACTGGGAGAAAAACGCCGTGCTGCCCGACCTGCCGCAGATCCGCGTGCCCACCTTTCTGCTGCTGGCGGCGGACGACCCTTTCTGCGCGCCCTCGTGCTACCCGTGGGAAACCGCTCGGCAGAACTCCAGCCTCTACCTGGAGGTAGCCCCCCACGGCGGGCATGTGGGCTTTGTGCAAAAAGGCCCCCTCTACTACAGCGAGGCGCGGGCGCGGGATTTTGTACGCCGCCTGTGGACGGAACGCCCCTGAAGGCTACCCGTCAGCCCGCAGGGCGGCGATGAGCTTTTCCAGCTCCTGCGCCTGGCGGGCCAGGTCGTTCACAGCCGCGGCGCACTGGGCCATGGCCTGATCCGTTTCTGTGGCGATGCCGCTGATGGCGCTGATGGCCCGGTTGATTTCCTCAGAGGAGGCGGACTGCTGCTCCGCCGCCGCTGCAATGGAATGGACCTGATCCCCGGCCATGCCCACCAGGTGCAGAATTTCCTCCATGGCTTCGCCGGAATGCCGGGCCATGCCCGTGGCCTCGGTCACGCGGGCCACGGAGCTTTCCATCTGGGCCACGGCATCAGCAGTGCCGCTTTGGATGCCGCCGATGGCCTCGCGCACTTCGGTAGTGGCATGGGCCGTTTTTTCCGCCAGTTTGCGCACCTCGTCGGCCACCACAGCAAAGCCGCGTCCGGCTTCTCCAGCCCGGGCGGCTTCAATGGCCGCGTTAAGGGCCAGCAGGTTGGTCTGGTCGGCAATGTCCGAAATTACGCCCATAATGGTCCCGATACTCTGAGCCTGCTGCCCCAGATTCTGCATGATGTCCGTCAGCCGCCCGGATTCGTCGCGGATGCCCTGCACCGCCCCGGTCACGGAGGCCACCAGGTCGGCCCCGTCCTGGGCCTTCTGCTTTACCGCGTCGGCGCTTTCGGAGGTGGCCCCGGCATTGCGCGCCACCTCCAGAATGGTGGCGTTCATCTCCTCCACAGCGGCGGCCGTATCCTGGACGCGGTGGCTCTGCTCGCGCGCGCCCGAACTGGATTTGCCAATCTGGGCCGAAAGCTGCTGCGAGGCTTGGGCCATGCGCTCCACCACCTGCCGCGCCTCTGCGGCTGCGCGGGCAATGGCGACATTCTGCGCCTCAATGCGGTTCTTCTGGGAATAGATTTCCGTCAGGTCGGTCCAGAAGGATATGGCCCCTAGCAGCGTGCCGTCCAGATCATAGAAGGGCGTGGTGTTGACAGCCACGCGCAGTTGGTGCCCAGAAGGAGTGGTGTAGTCAAATTCTCCGGACAGGGCCTTGCGTCCCTCAATGGCTTTGTCCGAGATGGTCTTTGCCGTTGCGTCGTTGCGGAAAAACGCGCCGGAGCGCTGCCCCAGATACGACTCCGGAGGGCCGTCCTTTTCCAGCAGGCCGCACATGGGGGCGTTGACCCAGATCATGGTGAAATCCGGCCCCACGATGCCGCAAGGGGTGGGGATGCCGTCCAGCACCCCCTGAGAGAAGCCCAGGCGTTTTTTCAGCTCTTCCACCATGGCGCGCAGGTTGTCGGCAAAGACGGCCATTTCCGCCCGAAAGCGCCCTTCCAGCTGCGCTTTAAAGTCGCCCGCGGCAATGCGGTCGGCAAATTCCGTCAGCGCGCGCAAAGGGGCAAACACCAGCCGCCGGTTCACCGCGCCCAGCACCAGCGTCATAAGCACAATGGCCCCCAGGCCCACCAGCAGCAGCACCTTGCGCTGGGCCGCGGCCGGGGCCGCAAGCTCCGCTTCGTAGGCGCTCATGCACACCAGCCATTTCGTGGCGGGCACTGTGGCCACAAACAGAAATTTATCCTCGCCCTGCCAGGGATAGTAGATAATGCCCTTGCCCTTGCGCAGCGCCTGGCGCACGAAGTCCTCGCCGGAAAGATCCTTGAGCAGCAGGGATTTTTCCGTACTGTGGGCAATAATGCGGCCGGAAGCGTCCAGCATAAAGCCGTAACCCCGCTTGCCGAGCTTGATGGGATCTACCGTATCAGCGGTAAAGGCGTTCCAGCGGGGGCACACGGCCACGGCCCCCAGCAGAGCGCCGTCAGCGTCGCGCACGGCTTTGGCGGTCACATAAACGAGCGTGTCGCCGGAGGTGGCCTTCATGACGCCGCGGCTGAAGGCCACGGGCTTGCCGCTGAAAATGGCCTTGCTGTAGTCGCGGTCAAAGCGATCGCCCCCGGCCAGGGATTTGCCTTCGGCGTTTTGTCCGGCCACGATTTTGCCTTTGGCGTCAAAGACAAAAAACGACCAGTATTGCGGAAAGGCCTTCACATAGGAGGCCATAAGCCCCTGCGCCGCCGTTGCGGAACCGCCGCGCAGAGCCGCGCGCACTACCTCCTGTTCCGCCAGGGAGGACGCCACGTCCACCGATTGCTGGATAGCGTTTTCCGCCGCGCGGGCAACGATAGTGGCGGTCTGCTCCAGCGCCTCGCTCTGGAGATCGGAAACCATATGGTAAGAGGCCTTGGACACATACGCCACCAGCACGCCGATAACAAGGATAAGGGCAAGGGTGCTGGCCAGGGCGCTGATGGTTGTGATGCGGAGCTGTCGCATAAGGGTCTCGCTGTCGTCGGAGGGTGCGCCCGGAACGGGCAGAGGCAGGAGGCGAAGAGGCTGTCGAGGGGTGCGGCTTGGGGGCCGCGGCGTCAGCGTGCGCCTTCTGTAAGGACACATCGTTATGGCGGCCAATAACTTTAGGGGCCTTGCTGGAAAAATTTCCCCGCCGTATAGCACGATATAAAAAGAAAAGGCTATAATTTGTCAATAGGACATTTCAATTTTGAAATGTCGTAGCGGCTGCGCAAGAGACGCTCGCCGTGAGGCGTAAGCGCAAGTTATTTGCGCTGTTAAGCGCCGAAACACGCGTGCCGTAACCATTGCGCATGCCTGTTCTCGGAGGGAATCTGCTCTGGTCAGACAGAAAAATCCGTCGACGGCAAGACGGCGCTGCCCCCTGCCGCACGTTGCGGCGCGGCCTGCGCCTGGAAGGCCCGCCCCGGCGATAAGGCCGCCTACTCCTGCACGCGCGGTTCCCCGGCAAGGGGGAGCGAGCCGTTGCGGATAAAGTGGTCCACCAGCCCGAAAACGGTTTCATTGCCGCAGAAGCGGCCTGTGGCGATGGCGGCCCGGAAGGCGGGAAGCCGGGCCTCAAAACGGCGCAGCAGGTCTGGCGTAAGGCTGAGCATGTCCGCCTGCATGCCATAGCCCAGGCGCTCAATGTAGAGGGCGTTAAAGCGTTGCTCAACCATGGCCTTAAGGGGCAGGGTCAGGATCGGTTTGCCCAGGTGCAGGGCCTCGCCCATAAGGGTATGGCCGCCGCCCTGGATAACGTAGGCGCAGCCTTCCAGCAGACGCAGGAAGCCCTCCTCGCTTTTGCGCATAAACACCACATTGCCTTCCCGGCCTTCGGTACGGTCGTAGCCATAGACGTAGCAGGTTCTGTCCGTGGCGGTGCGCAGAAAATCCACCAACGCGCGGTGGGTGGAGTTGCTCTGGTACACCAGCACATGCCCCGCATCGTGGGGCCGCAGAGCCAGCACGCTCTCCCGCAGGATGGGCGGCGCAATGCGGGCTTTGTACTGCGGCAGCACCGACGGGGCGTAAAAGGAAATGATCAGATTCTCCGCCGTGGGCCGGAAGAGATACCGGGGCGTAAGCCCCTGGATGCAGGCATCCCACCACATGTCCCTTGGCAGATCGTGGCGGCAACAGGTAATGACGTGCTGGTGGTCCAGGGTCAGACAGGGCAGGCCGGCGCGTTCCGCAGCGCGAGGCACAAAGTATTCCAGGTCCGTCATGCAGACGTCCGGGCGGAATTCGTCAATAATGTTTGTGACCTGAGCAATATACCGCTGCCGGTGCCAGAGCAGGGGCAGCGCCCGGCGCACCGTGGCCGTCAGATCCACGCGGTAATTTTTAAAGACCGTGCCCAGGTTGGGGATGCGGCGCACCTGAAACTCCGGCTCAAGCACCTTGGGCGCATCGTCGTTGGCCACAAACAGAAATTCGTGCCGCTGCAGGCGGCGAGCAATGGTAAGACCGCGCATGGCGTGGCCGTGGCCGGTGCCGTGGATGCCGTAAAGTACGCGCATAGTGCTCCTTCGTCGCCCCGCGGCGACGCGGGAGAGCCTACCAACGGGCACGGCCCGGCGTCAACGCGCCTTGAAGGCCGCCGGGGATTTTCCCGACTTTTTGCCCGCCAGCGTAAAAAGCGCCAGCGCGGCCAGCACAATGCCGCCGCCTGCAAAGGCGAGCGCCTTTCTTGTGGAGAACGTCTATAATCTTGCTATGTTGTGTGCCACCGCCGGGACAGCAGCCTTTGTGATCAGGACGTTTCCGTTGCGCCTTGAAGGAAGTACAGGCCTGCCGTACCGCATACTGGCGGAATTTCCTGATGTGCAACGCCAAGGCTGAAACGCCCTGGGTGTGCCAGCCGCCCCCACAATCACATCGCCAGCCGCTGATGCGGGACGACGCCTGCCTTGACGCCCCGCACGCCCTTCTCTACCATATCCGCATACAAAAGGGCGTTTCCATGGACATTTTTACCGCGGCAACTTCTTCGGGGCTTGTCTGCAACGTCACCATCCCCGTGTTCAACCGGCCGGCGGCTACCCAGGCCGCCATAGAGGCGCTGGGCCGCACGGCGCGGGACGTGCCCTTTTGCATTACGGTAGTGGACAACGGCAGTGAGCCCGATCTGGTGCGCAGCCTGCAACTCTGGCGGGAAGAAGGCCGCATCGACCGCCTCTTCCTGCTGCCGCGCAATATGGGCGTGGCCTGCGCCGCCAATGTGGGCTGGGAGCTGGTGGATGCCCCCCTGTACATGAAGCTGGACAACGATACGGCCATCATCCGGCGGCACTGGCTGCGGGATCTGCTGGCCCTCTGGCGGCACGGGCGGCAGCCCTCCACCCTGGGCGGAGCCTTCAACCGAGAAATGCTGCGCAAAATGCCCGGCGGCCTGGTCACCCTTGAAGGGGAGCTGGGCCTCTGCGCGGACAACCTGCCGGGTCAGGCCATCCTCATTCCCTGCGCCGTTGCGGAACAGCTGGGCCGCTGGAACGAGGAATACGGCCTCTACGGCGGCGAAGACGGCGATTACGGCCTGCGCATGCGTTGCGCCGGGCTGCCGCAATACTACTATCTGGGGCCGGACTATTTTCAGAATCTGCGGGAGGAGGCCGACGCAGCCGACGTTTATGCGGCGCGCGGCATAGACAAGCGCCGCCTGCACCGCGAGCTGGTCCTGCGCGACAATCTCGGCATGGGCCGCCTGCTGCTCAACAAACTGCTCTATGAGGCGGGCCTGCGCTCCCTCAAGCCCCTGCGCCGCTATGCCGTGGACGACGTGGACGCCGCAGGCCGCGTCACCCTGCGGGAACGGCCGGAATACAAGGCGCTGCAACGGGATCTGCATAAGGCCGCCGCCGCGGTCAGCGCCCGATTCCGCGCCCATATCCTGAGCTTTGGCTTCAATGCAGAAGAGCGCGCCTTTATGGACGTGCTGCTGCGGCGGCACGGCCAGGGCGGAACACGCAACCTCCCCCCCACGGAACGAGGAGACGCATGAACATCAGCCACATCCGCCTGACCCTGGGACGGGTCAAAACCAGCTGTGCCCGCCGCGATCCGGAGCGCGCGCTGGATCTGGCTCTGTCGGCCCTGGAGGCCTTGGACGGGCAAACGCCGCCCACGGACCTGCGCGGCGATATCCGCACCGCCGTCACCACCCTGGCGACGGACCCGGACGTGAAGGCCCACGCGCCCGAACCCCTGGCCTATCAACCCGGGGACGAACAGGCCCTGGCCCGCAGGCTGCGCGCCGTGCGGGACGCCATAAAGGCGGCCAAAGAGCGGGAAGACTATGAGGCGACCCTGCAGCGCAAGCTGCAGCTGGACCGCTGTTTCAAAGACGGCAAAGCCTTTCTGGCCGAAGGCAAGCCCTCGGAAGCGGACGCCTGCTTTGCTGAAGCCCTGCGCTTTTACCGGGATGAGACGGCCATCTTCGGCATGATGGCCAAGGCCATGATGGAGGCCGGGGAATATGTGCGCGCGCTGGGGCACATCCGGGCCGGGCTCAAAGCGGCCCCAGGCAATGCCGCCCTGAGCCAAATGGCCGAAGAATGCGCCCGCCTGCGGCAGCCGGAGCCCTGACCCCTGACCGGGGTGCCGTGCGCCGCCCGGCCAGAGCAAAGAACCTTTGAGACCAGGCATTCTCAAGGTTTACGATACGCTCGTTCCGGCGCGTAACAGCGCAAATGAATTGCGCTTACGCCTACACGGCGCGCGCCTGCCCGCGCAGCCCCCTACGGCATTTCAAAATTGAAATGCCGTAGGGCGTCCTCACAAGGAAAAATTTTTTGCAGGAGATGGCAGCGCAGGGGAAAGGGGCCCTTTTGTGAGCAACGGCCCCCTTTCCCCACCAAAAGCCCTTGCTTCGCTCAGCCCTGCCGGGCCTCTGGGTTCAGGCAGTCCGGGGGCACGCGGCCTTCCAGAGCGGCGAAGATTTTTTCCGCGCAGCTGTTGCCCATGCTGATGAAGCCGTCCATGGTGGTGGCGCCCTTGTGCGGCGTGAGCAGCACGTTGGGGAAATCGCGCAGACCGGGATGGATCTGGGGTTCGCATTCAAACACGTCCAGTCCGGCCCCGGCTATGCCGCCTTCTTTCAGCGCTGCAACCAGGGCGTCTTCATCCACCACCGGGCCGCGCGCCGTATTGATGAGGATGGCGTGCCGGGGCATGAGCTCCAGCTCGCGCTTTCCAATATAGTGGCGGGTTTCGGCAGTGAGGGGCACATGCAGGCTTATAAAGTCCGCGGCGGCCAGAAGATCGTCCTTTTCCAGGAATTGCGCGCCGGTCTGCGCTTCAAAGTCGGGTTTGGGCCGATGAGCGGTATAGAGCAGCCGCATGCCGAAGCCGGCGGCCCGCCGGGCCACGGCCTGGGCGATGCGCCCGCTGCCCACCAAGCCCAGGGTTTTGCCGCTGACCCTGTGGCCGATTTTAAGCAAAAGGCCCCAGGGCTGCTGGCCGCTGCGCACAAAGGCGTCGCACTCGTGCAGGCGGCGGGCCACGCCCAGCATAAGGGCCATGGCCAGGTCGGCCGTATCGTCCGTGACCAGGCCGGGGTTGTGGGTCACCCAGATACCGTGGCGGGTAGCGGCGGCCACATCCACATGGTCAAAGCCTACGCCGTAACAGGCGATGATTTTACAGGTGGGGGCCAGGGCCGCCACAACCTCCGCGTCCAGGGGCAGCACCGGGGCGATAATGCCGTCCCGGCCTTTGACGGCCCGGCAGAGGGCCGCATGGTCAAGGCCGCCCAGGGGGCCTATCTCCACCGTGCAGCGGGTTTGCAGCAGGGCCACGGATTCCGGCACGATGGCGCGGACCACATAAATATTGGGCTGAGACATAAACTGATCGTAATCCATTATTGTTAATGTGCAATGATGCTGGCCAGAAAGTCCTTGGCCCTCTGCGTCTGCGGCGCTTCAAAAAAGCGCTCCTTGGGGGTGTCTTCCAAGATCTGGCCGTCCTCCATAAAGAGCACCCGGTGGGCCACCTTGCGGGCGAAGCCCATCTCATGGGTCACCACCATCATGGTCATGCCCTCGTAGGCCAGCTCCACCATAACGTCCAGCACTTCGTTGATCATTTCCGGGTCCAAGGCCGAGGTGGGCTCGTCAAAAAGCATGGCCACCGGGTCCATGCACAGGGCGCGGGCAATGGCCACCCGCTGCTGCTGACCGCCGGAAAGCTGGGAAGGATACTTCTTCATCTGCGATTCCAGGCCCACCCTTTTGAGCAGGGCGGCGGCCTTTTCCATGGATTCCTCCTTCTTGCGCCTGAGCACCTTTTCCTGCGCCAGCATAAGATTGTGCAGAATGTTCAGGTGGGGGAAGAGCTCAAAGTGCTGAAAAACCATGCCCACATGGCTGCGCAGGGCTGCCAGATTGGTTTTTTTGTTGGTGACTTCCGTGCCGTTGACAAAGATCTGCCCTTCCTGCACGGGCTCCAGACCATTGACCGTCTTGATAAGCGTGGACTTGCCGGAGCCTGAAGGCCCGCAAACCACCACCACTTCGCCCTTGTTGATGCGGGTGGTGCAGTTGCGCAGCACGTTGAAGTCGCCGTACCACTTGGAAACGGCATTCATGATGATGACGGGTTCGTTCGGAGGGTTGCTCATACTTTCATTCTCTTTTTTACCGTGGTCACGGCCAGGGAAACGCAGAAACAGACCACAAAGTAGCCCGCGCCCGCCAGCAGCACCATGTTGATTTCAAAGCCCGTGGTTTTGCCGATATTGGTCGCCGTGCGGAAAAAGTCCGCCAGGCCGATGATATAGACCAGGGACGTATCCTGAAACAGAATCATGCCCTGGGTAAGCAGCAAGGGCGTCATAACGCGGAAGGCCTGGGGCAGAATCACATAGATCAGCGCCTGAGACTTGGTCATGCCCAGGGCCAGGGCCGCTGCGCCCTGCCCGGCGGAGACGCTGCGCATGCCCGCCCGGATGATTTCCGCATAATAGGCCGCCTCAAAGGCGCTGAAGGCCACAATGGCCGAAACCAGGCGGATGTCCGTCTGGGGCGAAAGGCCGAGCACGCTGCTCAGAAGCTGCGGCACGATGAGGTAGAACCACAGCAGCACCATAACCAGAGGAACGGAGCGGAAGCAGTTTACATAGGCGGCCGCCAGCCAGCGGAAGGGCGCAAAAACGGAGATGCGCGCCACCGCCAGCAGGGTGCCCAGAACCATGCCCATGACCACGGCCGTAACCGTGATTTTGAGCGTAACCAGCGCGCCCTTGGCCAGCAGAGGCAGGCTTTGGGCAATCATACTCCAGCCGAAATCAAGCATTTTTGCCTCCCATGCTCATGGAGGGCAGCCGCATTTTGTTTTCCAGCAGCTTCATGGCCCGCATGACCACAAAATTCAGCAACACATAGGCCAGGGTCACGGCGATGAAGGATTCATAGGCATAGCCGGAAAATTCCAGCAGCCGGTTGGCCTGGGAGGTCAGCTCCACCAGGCCGATGGTAGACGCCACGGCGGTGTTTTTGACCATATTAAGCATTTCTGAGGTGAGCGGCGGGATGATGATCCGGTAGGCGTTGGGCAAAAGCACGTACCGATAGGTCTGCGGCAACGTAAGGCCCAGGGCCAGGGCGGCGGAACGCTGCCCGCTGGAAAGGGCCTGGATGCCCGAACGCACCTGCTCACAGACGCGCGCGCCGGTAAAAAAGCCCAACGCACAGGTGGACAGAATAAAAAATTGGATATTCGGATTGAGCTCGGCCTTGAACCACACGCTCAAATCGTGCGGCAGGAGGTCCGGCGCGCCCAGATACCAGATGAAAAACTGGACGATAAGAGGAATATTGCGAAAAACGGCCACATATGCGGCCCCAATGGCGCGAAAAAAGCGGCTGGGCAGGGTGCGCAGAATGCCGAACAGCGATCCGGCCGTAAAAGCCACAATCCACGCACAGACAAACAGGGCCGCCGTGGTCAGAAAACCGTCCACCAGCCAGCTGAAGTAGGTCACGTTGCCGAACGGCGCCTGCTCAAAAAAAATGCCCCAGTTCCAATTTGCCTGCATGGGTCGGTCCCGGTTGAAAAAAACAATGTCGTACAAAGGGCGCCGCGCCGAAGGGCGCGCAGCGCTTGCAAAGCGCCAGGGCATTGTGCAACTTGGAAATGCCGTGACGGCTGCGTAAGAGACGCCCGCCGTGGAGGCGCAAGCGCAATTTATTTGCGCCGTTAAGCGCCGGGACGAGCGTGCCTTAAACTTTGAGAATACCTATTCGCAACGGTAATCTGCTCTAAGGAAAGCGCGCGGGCCGGGGGAACCGACCCGCGCGCTGCACGGTTAATCCAGGGCCTTGTCGTTGGGCGTTTTGAACAGCGCCTTCATTTCTTTGGACATTTCAAAGTTCATGTTCATGCCCTTGGGCGGGATGGGCTGCATGAACCAGCGCTGATAGGATTTTTCCGCCACGCCGGAAAGCTGCATCTCGGCGATGACGTCATCCACCAGCTTCTTGAAGGGGGCGTCGCCCTTGCGCACCATGCAGCCGTAGGCTTCATAGCTCTGGGGCGTGCCCACAATGGCCCACTGGGCGGGGTTTTTGGCCTTGGCGCGCTCGCCGGCCAGCAGGGCGTCGTCAATAAAGAAAGCCACGGCGCGGCCCGATTCCACGGTGCGGAAGGCGTCGCCGTGGTCTTTGACGCTGATGATGTGGATGCCCATTTTCTTTTCGTCGTTCATCTTGTTCAGCAGCTTCTCAGAGGTGGTGCCGGCAGTGACGGCCACATTCTTGCCCTTGAGGTCGGCAAAGTCTTTGATGCCGGAATTTTTGTCCACCAGAAGGCGTGTGCCCACGATGAAGAAGGTGTTGGAGAAGGCAACCTGCTGCTGGCGCTCCAGGTTGTTGGTGGTGGAGCCGCATTCAAAATCAAAGGTGCCGTTCTGCAGCAGGGGGATGCGGTTCTGCGAGGTGATGGGGACGTAGCGCACCTTGAGGTTGGGCATGCTCAGCTTTTTCTTGACGGCGGCCACGATCTTGTCGGAGTAATCCTGGGCGTAGCCCACCACGTTCTGCTGCAGGTCATAATACGAAAAGGGCACGGAAGATTCCCGATGCCCCACCGTAATAATGCCGGTATCCTTAATTTTTTTCAGGGTGCCGGTCAATTCCTCGGCCTGGGTTCCGCCGCTCTGCGCGGGAACGAGCAGCAGCGCCGCCAAAGCGGCCAGGGCAAATTTTTTCCAGTTCATGGATGCCTCCTCAAAGATGACGTTGCCGGCAAAGGGCGCGCCCCCTGCCGTGCGGCACAGCCTTCCGCCGAAGCGCCCGACGGGCGGCCCTGCGCCGTACATACCCCACAAAGTGCCATGTTGAAAGAAAAAGCACAACAACCCGCCCTCCGTGGGCGGCTGCTGCAGCGCCGGCGTCGGCCCTCTTTCTTCTTTGTCAGTGTCCTGAATTGACGCTGCCTTGTCAATATGTTGCCAATCTGCAGACTTAGAGATTTTTTTCTCAATTGACAGCAGCCTGTTCCTTTGTGCGCGCACGGTGCGCCGCGAACCGTGCCGGACGCCGCGGCTCGACCTGCACGTTTTTTTCTGCTACTCACTACCACTAGCGACTGTCGGTTCCCTGCGCTCGCCGTCCCCCCAACCTCAACCTGGATACGCCATGGATACCACCGCCCTGCCCCCGGCCCCCGCCTTTTCCTTCAGACGCATGGCCGGCCTGGACCAGGCCCTGCTGCTTACGGACGACGAGTGGCGTCGCCTGGACCGCCTGGATCCCAAAATCTGGATGGCCCTGAGCTGCCCCACGGACGGGCTGGAATTTGACGCCGCAACCCTGCACCTTCTGGATGGCGACGGCGACGGGCGCATCCGTGCCGCCGACCTGCTGGCTGCCGTGGCCTGGCTCTGCCCACGGGTCAAGAGCCCCGCGCGCCTGCAGGAACGCGCCGCCCTTCTGCCTGTGGACAACCTGCGTGAAGACACTCCCGAAGGCGCGGAGGTGCTGGCCGCCGCCCGTCTGGTGCTGGCCAGGTCCGGGGCCGAAGACGCCCCGACGGTTTCGCGAGAGGCCGTTGCAACGGCCCTGGCCGCCGCCGCCGAATACCCTTTCAACGGCGACGGCGTGCTGCCGCCCTGCTCCGTGGCGCAGGATGCGCCTGAGGTGGCCCGCTTCATTTCCCTGGGGCTGGCCGTTGTGGGCGGCAAGCGTGATGATTCCGGCCTGCCCGGCCTGGATCTGCCCCTGGCGGAGGAGGTCAGCGCCAGGCTGCAGCAGGCGCGCGACTGGCGCGCGGCCGTGCATGCGGCGGACCTGCCCCTGGGCGCGGCCACGGCCGAGGCCTGGACGCTGCTCCAAAAGCTCGCGCCCAAAATCGACGATTATTTTACCCGCTGCCGCCTGGCGGACTTTTCCCCTGCCGCTCTGCCCACCCTTAACGAAGAAGCCGATCCCGCCGCCGACAATGCGGATCTGCTCTCTGCAGAGGCCCTGCGCCGCCGGCCTCTGGCCCGCATTGTTCCGGGCCGCCCCGTGCTGGACACCGCGCGCGGCGTCAATCCCGCCTGGGAAGAAGACCTCCGGGCCTTCGGGCGGCTCTTTGCCCCGCTGCTCACGCCGCAGGAGGGCGCAGGCTGGACCCTGGACGAAGAAGCCTGGCGGGAGCTCAAGGCCCGTTTTGCGCCCTATGCCGCCCTGTTGGCCCAACGCCCCGCGCAGGAGGCTGCCCCCGCGGAGGCCGCGCCCCAGGCCTTTGCCCGCGCCGATCTGCCCGCTTTGGCCCTGGCCCCGGCGGACGACCCGCTGCAGCGGGCCTTTCTGCCCTGCGCGCCCCAGGAAGCCCTGGACGCCGTGTCGGACGCCGATCTGGACGCCTTGCTTGACGCGCAGGTCCGGCAGGGCTTTCTCGCCTGCCTGGAGCGCGAAAACGCCGCGCCGCGTCTGGATTCCTTGCGCGCTCTGGAAAAGCTGCTGCTCCTGCACGCGCACCTCTATACCCTGCTCATGAACTTCCTCTCCTTTGCGGATTTTTATGACCCAGATCGCCGGGCCATCTTTCTGGCCGGCACCCTGTACATAGACAGCCGCTCCTGCTCATTGTGCGTTCCCGTGGCCGATGTGGAAAGCCACACGGCCCTTGCTGCGCAAAGCCACCTCTGTCTGCTCTACTGCCAGTGCAGCCGCCGGACCGACCAGGGCGCACTCCAGACGGCGCAGATCGCCGCGGCCCTGACCGCCGGCGGCACGGCAGCCCTGGTCAAGGGGCGTCACGGCGTCTTTGTGGACAACGCCGGGCAGGTCTGGGATTGCTCTCTGCTGCGCGTGGTGCACAATCCCATCAGCCTCAAAGAGGCCGTCTGGGCTCCCTATGTGCGCTTCGCCAACCTGGTGGGCGAACAGATGCAGAAGCTGGTGGCCGCCAAGGACAAAGCCGTGGCCTCGGCTACCTCCAAGACCGCAGGCTCCCTGGTTTCCGGCGTCGCCGCGCCGACGGCTTCCGCACCGGCGGCCGCTGCGCCGGCCAAACCCCCGTTCGACATCGCCAAAAGCGCGGGCATTTTCGCCGCCCTCAGCGTGGGCATCAGCATGGTCAGCGCCTCCTTCGCCTACATTGCCAAGTCCTTGTTCTCCCTGGGCTGGTGGTGGCCCCTGGCCCTGGCCGGGCTGTTTGCCTGCATCTCCGGGCCCTCTGCCCTGCTTGCCTGGTTCAAGCTGCGGCGGCGCAGCCTGGGCCCCCTGCTGGACGCCTCTGGCTGGGCCGTCAATACGGGCGCGCCCATTAACCTGAGCATGGGCGCTTCCCTCACCAGGGAAGGCAGCATGCCCCCCGGCGCGCAGCGCTCCCTGGACGACCCCTACGGCCTGCCCGCCCGTCTGGGCCGGGGCAGATCGCGGGCGCTTTCCGTCATTATGGCGCTTCTGCTCCTCCTGGGCGCGGCCTTGGCCGCCTCCTGGGTCTGGCGCGCGAGCCTGCCCCCCTGGCTGGGCGCGCGCCTGCCCTGGGCCCAGAGCGCAGCGCAACAGCCCGCCGCCAAACCAGAGGGCGCGGCAACGCCCAAACCGCAGGCAAAAGCCGCTGCGGCCGCCGCCACGAAGGCCGCGTCTGATGACAAGGCCGCGTCCGCCGCAAAAACCAACGACACGAAAACCGCGCCCGCCACACCGACGCCGCCTGCCCCTGCGCTTCCGTCGGCCCTGGACAAGGTCCTGCCCAAGGCCCCCTGAGACGGCCGGGACGGCGCAGCGCGACCCCATTCCCCGCTTCCGCAGCGGCCGCCGCAGCCCCCAGGGCCGGCGGCCGCTCTTGCGTTCTGCCGGAAGATGCGTATATGTATACTGACGCATGTTGCAAACACCTAGTCGGCCGCCCCGCGACGGGCAGCCCCCACCCCTTTTCCGGAGAAATTATGAAACGTAGCGTGGTTCTGGCCGCACTGCTGCTCTGCTGCTGTGCCCTGATGCTTACTGTGACCGAGACCACGGAGGCCGCCCGGCTGGGCGGCGGCCGTTCGTTCGGCGGCAAGCCGTTTATGAGCACGCCCGCGCCTGCGGTACGCCCCCAACCCGCCCCAGGGAAACCCGGCCCCACCGTCAACCAGACCCGACCGCAGCAACAGCAGCCCGCCGCAGGCGCTGCCCGCCCCGGCCTTTTCGGCGGCATGGGCGGCCTGATGGGCGGATTGCTGGCCGGCACTCTTATTGGCTCGCTGCTGTCCGGCCACGGCTTTTCCGGCGGCGGCTTTATGGACATCCTCCTCTTCGGCCTGCTGATCTACCTGGGCCTGAAACTTTTTGCCCGCTTCCGGGGCGCGCCCGCAGCCGCCCGCGCCGGGGCCGGCCAGGGACAGAACGCTGAGGAGCAACCTTTGCGCCGCGAGGCCGCCGACGGCTGGGGCGCGCTGCGCAGCACGCCCCAGGATATGAGCGGAAGCGCGGAGGACGGCCCCGCCGTTTCCGTGCCCCAGGGCTTTGATGTGGAGGAATTTCTGCGCGGGGCCAAAATGGCCTACAACCGCCTGCAGCAGGCTTGGGACAAACGGGACATGGACGACATCTCCCAGTTTGCCACCCCGGCCGTGCAGGAGGAAGTGCGGCGGCAGATGGAGGCCGACCCCAGGCCCGGCAATACGGAACTGCTTCTGGTCAACGCCCACCTGCTGCAGGTGGAGAACGACGGCCCGGACCAGTACGCCCAGGTCTTTTTCGATGTGCTCCTGCGGGAGGATCCCAACCAGCAGGCTCCCACCTCCGTGCGCGAAGTGTGGCACTTTGTGCGGCCCGTTGCGGGCGGCATGTGGAAGCTGGACGGCATCCAGCAGGTGGAAGGCTAGGCGGCGTGCGGCCTCCTCCTTATGACGTCAACGCTGAATAACAGATAATTATCGCCATGCGCGGGCTGCAAGCCAGATTTGCGGCCCGCGCGTTTTGGCTGGAGAACATGTATGGACAACTATGTGGCAAAGCACGATAAACTTATGCGTCTGCTCCAGATGCACATTGAAAGCGCTACCCCGGACCACGCCGTGGTGACCATGCCCCTCACCCCGGACCACCGCAACGGCATGGGCTTCGCCCACGGCGGGGCCATCTTTTCCCTGGCCGACGTGGCCTTCGGCGCGGCGGCCAACGCCGGCAAGCTGACCGGCGTGGTCAGCCTCTCCACCGCCATCGAATTTCTGCGCCCCGGCAAAACCGGCCCCCTGCGCGCCGAAGCCACAGCCGTGCGCCGCGGCGCGCACGTCCAGAGCTACGACGTCCGGGTCTACGACGGCGAAGGCACCCTCATCGCCCGCTGCATGGCCTCCGGCTACCAGACGGATGTTGCGCTGCCGTCTTAGCGGATTAACTTTGAGAATATGCATCCTCAAAGTTTACGGCGCGCGCATTTCGGCGCTTAACAGCGCAAATAAATTGCGCTTACGCCTTCACAGCGGGCGTCTGCTCACGCAGCCCAGGGCATTTCAAAATTGAAATGCCCTGGCTGAATAAAAGATTTTTGTAGGGGGCAGGGGGGATTTTCGTAACCACAAATCCCCCCTGCCCTTCTTCAAAAAACTTTTCGCATATGCGAGAACGCGCAAAGCGGGCAGGAGAGCATGAAAGCGTGAAATGCTCTGGCCGCTGCGCAGAGCAAGGGCCACAACGGCGCAACATTGCGGCACGGTTAAACGCCAGAGTGAGCCCAGCCAATATGGCTGAAATCCACGGGCAGCGGCCTGTACGGCAAAAGGCTTGCGCGGCCGCTGGTACACGGTTGCGCTGCGCGAAGCGCGCGTCATTCGGCCAAAGGCAGACTGAGGCGGAAAACCGCGCCCCCTTCAGGGCGGTTGGCGGCAGTGAGTTCGCCGCCGCGGGCCTGCGCCAGCGATCGCGCCACGGCCAGGCCCAGGCCCGCGTAGCGGCCCAAAGGCTGCGCCTGCCCTGCGGCCGGATCCGGGGCCTGTGGGCGGCTTTGCAGCGTGCGCGTACTGAAGAAGGGTTCAAAAATGTGGGGCATGACCTCGGCAGAAATGCCGGGGCCGCTGTCCTCTACCAGCACATCGTACCAATCCCGCTCCTGCGCGTCGCGGCGCAGTTCTCCCCGCACTGAAAGCGTGCCGCCATCGGGCATGGCGTCCAGGGCGTTTTCCAGCAAATGCAGCAAAATCTGGTGCAGTTCAGGCGCGGAACCCAAGGGGCGCGCCGCGTCCTGCGGCAAAGCGCGGCGGCACTGCACGCTGCTCTGCTCCAGGCGGGAGTGCAGCAGCTCCAGCACCGCATCCAGTGCTGCGCCCACATCCAACGGGCCGGTGCGGGGGTCCAGCCCGTGCCCCACCATAAGCAGCTTGCGGGTAATTTCGCGCACCCGCAGGCTCTGCACCCGGATAAGGGCCACAGCCTCTCGCGCCTCGTCCACCTCGGGCAGGGACGCAGCCTCGGGCGCGTCCAGACAGTCCCGCACCAGACCGGCGGCCTGCACAATAATGTTCAGGGGATTGTTGACCTCATGGGCCACGCCCTCGGCCACTCTTCCCAGGCTGCGCCAGCGGGCGGCCTCAGCCAGACGGGCGGCCTCCTCTCTGGCCTGGGCGCGCTCCCCGGCCTTGCGGCATTCGGCCAGCACGTCCTCCAGGCTCACGGGTTTGGAAAGCCAGTTGAGAGCGCCGCGCCGCATGGCCTGCACGGCCTTGCCCATATCTGCCGCGCCCGAGAGCATGACCACGTCAGTGCGTGGATATTTTTCATGTAAAACTTTAAGAAGCGTTACGCCGTCCATGCCCGGCAGGCCCACGTCCAGGAAAATAAGGTCGCGCTCCTGCGCAGCCAAGGCGTCCAGGGCCGCAGGGGCGTCCGCCGCCGTGGTCGCGTCCACGCCGCGCAGGCGCAGCCGTTCCGCCAGGGGATGGGCAAAAGCGGCCTCGTCGTCCACTATAAGCACCCGCATGGGTCGGCCCTCCGCTACTACCTGCGCGCCCGCCGCCAAACGTCCCCGCATGCCGGCTTGTGCGCCGCACGCCCAAGGCGGGGGAAAATCCTGGGGGGCTCAGGCCCCCCAGGCCGCCGGAGACGGCGCAGGACAGATATTTTCGACAACCATCATAAGCCGCGTGCGCCGCGTCATTTGTTGTGCTCGTTCAGCACGTCCTTCTCGTTCAGCACGTCGCGGGCGGCGTCAAAGTCCCCGCCTTCAGCCAGGGAAACGGCTACCATGGCGTTTTCCACCTTGTCGCGGTAGGCCATGCGGATGCTGCTCAGCAGTTCGTCAATGTCCATGGGTTTTTTGAGGAAGTTGTACGCGCCCATGCGATAGGCGGTCTGCTCTTCCGCATCGCCGCCGTGGCCGGTGAGGATGATGACCTGCACCTGCGGATTGCTCTTCTTCACATTGCGCAGCACCTCAAAGCCATCCATGCCGGGCATGCGCAGGTCCAGCACGATAACGTCCGTGGGCTGCTCCACAGCCTTGAGGGCCTGCGGCCCGTCGTACGCCACGCGCGCCTCGAAGCCGCGCATGGACAAACGCTCGGCCAGGGTATCCACAAACTGCTTTTCGTCGTCCACCAGCAAAATTTTGATGTCTTCTTTGGTCATGGAACCATGCTCCTTGCAGGCCCGCCAGCACGGGCCGGTTATGCGCCCTCGCCAGCGCAGGCCGAAATGGAAAGAAAAAACCGCTGCCCCGCGTCCCGCCAAGGCATAAGCGCCGCCCGCCAGCCGGGCCTGAGGCCATCCAGCAGAGGGCTGCCCGTCATGACTGAAAAAGCCATCTCCCGGTTGGGGCCCTCCGTCACTTCCACAATAATGCCTTCCTCTTTCTGCCGCCGCCCCGCCGCAAAGCGCAGGGTTACCTGCCCGCCCACGGAGGCGCAGAGGTCAAAAACTTCCAGCAGCGCGCGCAGCACGGCCAGGGCCGGCACGGGGGCCCAGATGGGCTCTTCCGTCTCGCGGTACTCCAGCCTGACCTGCGCGGCCCGCGCGTGGCGCGCCGCCAGAAGGCAAAAGGTCCGGCAAACCCGCGCCAGGTCGCAGGGGCCGGCGTTATCCGCATTTTCCGCGCCGCCCGCCTGGGCCATGTGGTCCATGCCCTCGGCCAGGGCAGCGCCCTGAACCACCGCGCGCTGCACCTCGTCCAGGGCTGTGGCGAGCCGTTGCTGCCGCGCCGCGCCGTCCGCAGCGTCGCGGGCAGCCAGGGCGGCCAGGTCCTGCGCAAGCCCCGCCGATTCGCGGATCACGGCCAGCACGTTGCGCATATCGTGGACGGCAGAGGCCAGCAGCCGGGCCATGCACTGACTGTCGTTCATGAACGCCCCCCCCCATTTGCCGCGTCACCTGCCGCGCCTTCGCGCGCGGCGGCCTCCACGGCAGCCAGAAAATCCTTGAAGGCCAGAGGTTTGGTCAGGCAAGCCACGGCCTGGGCCAGGGGGCAGACGCCGTTGTCGTCCACGGCCTCATGCCCGGTAAGCACAATAACGGGCAGGCCGGGATGCGCCGCCTTGAGCCGGTGCAGGGCCGCATCCCCGGAAAGGCCGGGCATGAAGAGGTCCAGCACGGCCACGTCGGGCACATCCTTATCCGCCTCGTTCAGGGCGCTCAGCCCGTCGTAGACCACGCGCACGTCGTAGCCGCGCAGGCGCAGGCGCTCCGCCAGGGTATCCACAAATTCTTTTTCATCGTCAGCCAACAGGATGCGCAAGGCCATGCTACACCTCCACCGCGCTGTCAGGGGGGGTCAGGGGCAGGCGCACCCGCACGGTGCTGCCCTTGCCCTCTTCGCTTTCCACCTGGATGTCGCCCCCCAGGCGACGCACTATGCCGTAGGTGATGAACATGCCGAGGCCCGTACCCTTATCCTTTTTGGTGGAATAAAACGGCTCAAAAATGTGCTTGAGCACATCGGGCGCCATGCCTTTGCCGTTGTCGCGCACGGCCACTTCCAGCCCCTGCGCCCCCGCGGCGCAGCTGATCTTGATGAAGCGGCCCATATCCGGGCCGTCCGTGCGCTCCACCGCCGCCACGGCGTCCAGGGCATTGCCCAGGATGTTCAGGAATATCTGTTGCAGTTCGCCCCGGTCCGAAACAATTTCCGGCAGGTCATCCGGCAAATCCGCTTCCAGGCGCACGCCCCGGTTCTTGGCTTCGCGCTCCAGAAAGCTCATGGTCTCGGCAATCACTTCCTCCACATGCAGGCTCTGGCGGTTGGCGTCCATGCGCCGAGCAAAGCCCAGCAGCCGGTGGGTGATGCCCCGGGCGCGCTCCACAGTGCTTTCTATGCTGCTCAGCAGGGCGCAGAAGCGCTCCTTATCCGCGGGGTCGCCCGCCACCTTGCCCATATCCAGCAAATCCTGCGCCAGGCCCGCCTTTTCATAAATGACGGCCAGGGGGTTATTAACCTCGTGGGCCACGCCCGCGGCCAGCCGTCCTATGGAGGAAAGCTTCTGGTTGTGCTCCATCTGGGCGAACACGGCCACCCGTCGTTCGTCGCTGGCCTGGAGACGGTTGATAAGGTGCTTCATGAGAAAGTGCGAAACCAGCACAATAAGGGCCACCCCGCCGCAGAGCACCAGCAGAAGCTCGCTGCGCAGGGCCGACCAGGGGCGGAAAGCGTCGGCCACGGGCTTCACGGCCAGCAGCATGAACTCCGTGCCCGCCAGGGTGCAGGAGGCCACCATAAGATTGCGGCCCGAAGTGTCGGTCACCCGGCGCACCACGGTTTCGTGCGAGGCCGGCGGCAGCGTCAGGGGCAGGGGTTCCAGCGCCTTGCCGTAGAGGTTGGAATCGGTCTGCAGCACGCCTTCGCGGTCCACAAGAAAAACGTCCGTATCCTGCTCCGGCCCCACGGTGGAGACAATCTTCTGCACGCTCAGGGTATCCGTGGCCACGCGCAGGGTCCAGGAGCGTCCGTTCTCCTGCAGCCGGTGCACGGCCACCACCATGTGCGGATAACCCCGGTAGCCCAGAAAAACGTTGCTCAGGTGGCGACCCTTGATTTCGGCTTCCCGCAGCCAGGGCTTGCCCGCATAGTCCGCGCCTTTGAGCTTATACGGCCCCACATAGTTTACCTGGCGGCCTTCGGCGTCCACCAGGCCCATGTCCACAAAGCCCTGAAACTCGCTCTTAAGGGCCAGGAACACCCGGTTGAGGGTGCGCTCGTCCGCCAGATCCTCAAAGGTGTAGGCGTGCGCCAGAAACCCCACCGTGGAGGCCCGCTCGCCCAGATAGAGCTCCAGGGCGGCCTGGGATTTGCGGGCCAGGGCGTAGACCGGGCTTTCCATCTCCCGCACCAGGGTGCGGGTGTACTGCATGTGGCTGATGCCGGAGAGCAGCAAAAGCGGCGTAACGGACACAGCCACCATGAGCAGGGTCATGAGCCGCCTGAGGGAACGGTAACGCCCCGGCGAGACGTCCTCCGGCACTTCCAGCAAATGGCTGAAAGACTGTTTGAGTGTGGCGAACATGGGCTCCTCCAGGGCTGCGCCGCGCAGCTAAGGTGTCACAAATGTTTTGTGTCACAGCGGTCTCGGGGCGGCGCGCGCCGGGCCGGGCTGTGGGGGACGGCCGCCGTGGCGGCCGCCGCAGAACCGCAGCCCGTCGGGCCGCGACCTAGTGCCCGCCGGCCACCAACACGCCGGAGGCCGCCAGGCTGAGCACCAGCACTTCGGCAATGGCGATGCACATCATGAGCCACTCCTTGTGCTTGGCCAAGGTCCAGGCCAGCTGGATGAAGCAGAGGATGGTCAAGGCCGCCAGAAAGGCTATGCCCACGAAATTGCATATATCGCCCTTGGTCACTAAGGCAAGCCACCCCCAGCCCTGGGGGATATGCCCGGCCGCGCGGTATTCGGCGGCGCTGTGGGTCCACAGCCGGGGCATTTCGTCCAGGGGAATCTGGGGCGTCAGCACGCCGAAAACATACAGCGCGTAGCTGATGAGCAAGACAACGAAGCCCAGCAGCGCGCCGTAGAACAAGGTATCCGCATAGCGCAGCTGCGCCGGAGAGGCTTTGATTTCGTTACGCAAATCTTTGGTCTGCATTTTTATACTCCCTTATGCGTCCGGCCTTACCAGCCCAGACCCTTGAGCAGGGCCTTGGCCCCGGAGAAGAAGAGCACGATAATGACCATGTAACGGATGAACTTGGGCTTGGCCACGGCCAGCAGACGCACGCCCACTACGGAGCCCAGCATAAGGCCCACAATGGAAGGCACGGCCATGAGCGGGATGACGCAGCCCTGGTTCAGATAGACCCAGGCGGCGGAGGTGTCGGTGATGGAGAGCAGGAATTTGGAGGTGCCCACACCCACCTTGAGGGGCACGCCCATGAGCAAATTGAGCACCGGCACGTTGGCCCATCCGGCCCCCAGGCCGAACATGCCGGCCATGATGCCGATGGCGATGAAGAGCAGCAACCCGACCAGGGTGCGGTGGGTCTTCCACTCCACCACTTCGCCCGTGCTGGGTTCCAGGAAGACGCCGTTCATGCCCAGGGCCAGGCCCACGGCGTCCTGCTTGGTCACCACGGGGCGCACGGAGTTTTTGGACAGCAGCAGCAGCACGGCGATGCCCAGAATGGTCACGCCCAGGCAGGTCTGCACAACGTCGGTGGGCAGAGCCAGGCCCAGCATGGCGCCCACGATGGCGCAGGCCGAGGCGATGAGCGCCACGGGCAGGGCCAGGCGCAGGTTGGCGAAATTACGCCGCAAAAGACCAGGCCCGGCGGCCAGCGCGCCCGCCAGGGCCACCAGCAGGCCCGCGCCGCGCACAAAGTCCAGATGGAAGGGGAAGAAGCCGCTGACCAGCGGCACAAACAGCACGCCGCCGCCCACGCCGGCCATTACCGCGATAATGCCGAGGATAAAGCAGAAAAACAGCAGGGCCGTGGGCCAGAACCACCAGGGATGGTTATCCACGGGCGCCAGGTCTGGCGTCTGGACGGCCGGGGGCGTGGCCCCTTCCGGCGCTGCCTGCAGGGCCGCCCCTGCGGCATTGCCCGGCGCGGCCGCCGCGTGCTGATCGTTTTGCGCCGTCTGCAGGGGTGCGGTCGCAGTCGCGATTTGCGCCCCTGCGCTCACGGGCCCCGCCAGAAGCAGCAGCAACGCCGCCATGAGCGGCCACAGCCGCCATGCCCCAAACCTTGCCCCCTGAACAGGGGCCGCACTCAAATCACACGCCATTGTATCCCCCTTGCGGCCAGATGCCGATGCGTTGTTTCGGACAAAGCCAGACTAGCCTCCGGCAGCGGTCCGGGCCATCGGGAGTTTCCTGATTTGTGAATTTTTGCCTAAGGGTTTTCCCCAGAGCGGGAAGCGGCCCGCGGAGCGCAAAAAGCGCGCGACGGCCGCGGGCGGACGCAAAGAGACCTGTAACGGCGGCGGCCGTTCAAAACGGGGCTGCGCCGCCTGAGGGGGCAAAACCGCGCGCCGCGTCCGACGGATTGCGGATCAGACCTTGACCAGGCCGTGGCGGATGGCGATTTTGACCAGGTCGCCTACGGAGGCGGCCTTGAGCTTGGTGAGCAGATTGTACTTGTGGGTTTCCACGGTTTTGGGGCTGATGAAGAGCTCCCCTGCGATGGCCTTGACGCTTTTGCCGTCCGCCAGCAGGCGAAAGATCTGCTTTTCGCGCGGGGAAAGGGCGCGCAGGTCGGCGGGCGCATCCCCGGCGGCGCTGTCGGCGGCGTGGCGCTCCCGCAGCAGGGCGGCCATGCGCCCGCCGGGATCGGGAAAGGTGACAAAAATCTCGCCCCGCCGCACGCTTTCTATGGCCCGCAGCAGCACGCCCGGCGGTTCGGACTTGCGCACATGGCCCATGATGCCCAGGTCCACCAGCTCCGGCAGCCAGCGCTGGTCCTCCAGGCCGGTGTAGACCACAATGCGGACGCGGGGCTGCACTTCCAGCACGGCCCTGCCTGTTTCCACGCCGTTCATGCCCGGCAGCCCCAGGTCCAGCACCACCAGGTTTGGCGTCAGGGCAGCGGCCAGGGCCACGGCTTCGCCGCCGCTGCAGGCCATGCCCACCACCCGCAGATGCCCATAGGGGGCCAGCAGGCTGCGCACGCCCTCCATGAGCAGCTTATGGTCATCCACCAGCAGGATGCGGCAGACTTCGCCCGGCATTTCCGGCATAGGCGGCGGCGCTCCCCGGCAAGGGTCTCCCGCCGGACCACACGGCCGGCGGCAACCTCGGTTAAAGGATGAACAGTGTGGCCAAACCCAGAAAAATAAAAAAGCCCGCCCCATCAGTAATGGTGGTGAGAAAAATGCTGGAGGCCTGGGCCGGGTCGCGCCCCAGGGCGCGGAAGATCAGGGGAATGGAGCCGCCAGCCACCGCGCCCAGCAGCATGTCGCACATGAGCGCGCCGCCCATGACGCCCCCCACGCGCGGCTGCCCGGTGAACCACCAGGCCCCGAAACAGGCCGTAACGGCCATGACCAGCCCGGTGACAATGCCGATCTTGCCCTCGCGCAGCACGGCCATCCAGGCTTTTTTCTGGTCAAAACGGTCCGTGGCCAGCTGGCGGATCATGACGGCCAGGGCCTGCTGGCCCGTATTGCCCGCCTGATTGGCCACCATGGGCATCAGCACGGCCAGCACGGCCATCTGCGCGATGGTGCCCTCAAACATATAGACCACGGAAGCGGAAAGGGCGGAATTGAGCATGTTCACAAACAGCCAGGGCAGGCGCTTGCGCACGCTCTCCTTCCAGGGGGTATCCACGCTTTCTTCCGGGTCTGCGCCCACCATGCCCAGCATGTCCGCGCTGGCTTCCTCGTGCATGATGTCCATGATGTCGTCGTAGGTCACCACGCCCATGATGTGGCCTTCGTTGTCCACCACGGGCATGGCCATAAAATTGTAGTGCGAAAGCAGGCTCGCCACTTCGCGCTTGTCCGTGTCGTAGGTGACGCTCACCACGCTCTGCCCGGCCACGGCGTCGCCCACAATGGTGCCCGGCCGCGCCAGCATGAGGTCGCGCAGAGAAAGCACGCCTACCAGCACATGCTGGGCGTCCGCCACATAGGCGTAGTAGGGGCTTTCCTTATCGGCCATTTCGCTGCGGATGTGGGCAATGGCCTCGTCCGCCGTAAAGCTCTCCTCCAGCAGGATGAGCTCGGTATTCATGACGCCGCCGGCCGAATCCGGATCAAAGTTGAGCAGACTGCGCAGCTCTTCGGAGCTCTCGCGGGTCAGGCGGCCCAGCAGAGCGTCGCGCCGGTCGGCGTCCAGCTCGTCCAGCACGTCGGCGGCGTCGTCCGGGGACATTTCGGCGATGATCTGGGCGGCCACGTCGTCGTCCAGATTCTCCAGCACGTCCACGGCTACGTTTTCGTCCAGCTCGGCCAGGGCCTCGGCGGCGTCCTCCTTGGACATGCGCCGCAGGGTGCTGACCTGCTTTTCCAGGCTCAGATTTTCCAGATGGTCGGCCATGTCGGCCGGGTGGACAAACTCCGCATCCGTATAGGCGGCGGCGTCAATGCGGGTGTTCTCGCGCTCCAGGTCGGCCACTTCGTCGTCACCGGCCTCGGCCTCCGCGTTGGAAGCGGACGGCGCGACGGCAGCCACAGCGGGGAGGGGTTCTGCCGGGGGAAGAGCTGCGGGAGCCGCCGCAGCGGCTGGAGACGAAAAAGATTCAGGGCCGGCGGCGCTGCCCTCCGACGCGGGGGAAGCCTGCACCGCCGCAGCGTCCCGCGCAGGCGCTGCAGCGCCCTCTTCACGGGGAAAAACGTCGGATTTGTCAGTGCGGAAGTCAGCCATACACGTCAGTACCCCGATGCGTTGCGGGTCAGAAAATAGCGGCGGCGCGGGCGCTTGCGCCCGCAGGCACACGGCTTGACGCGCGCCACGGGGCATTCTAAGTAAGGTGCCAGAAACCCGGCAGGCCTGAAACCGGACTGCCGTCAACCCAAGCCAACCGGCGCGCCGCACAGGGGTTCCGGCCCTTTGACGGGCGCCTTTTCACTTAGCACGCGGAAGCGGAGGGGACAAGCGCAATGTTCACGTCATGGGCCGCCTTCTTTACCCCGGAGGGGAGGTTGCTGCTGCAAAAGGCCATTGCCCTGGCCCTGGAAGAGGACGGCCCGGAGCTCACCGCCAGAGCGCTGTTTGCGCCCGACGCGCGCCTGCGCGCCGTCATCCGCGCCAAGGAGGACACCCTGGTGGTGGGCCTGCCCGTTATCGGCGAGGTGCTGCGCGCCCTTGGCGCGCCCTTCCGCTGGCGCGCCCTGGCTCCTGAAGCCGGGTCCGTGCCCGCCATGACTGAAGTGGCCCGCATCACAGCCCCGGCCGAACCCTTGCTCAAGGCCGAGCGCGTCATCCTCAACTTTATCACCCACCTTTCGGGCATTGCCAATCTTACGGCGCGCTATGTGCGGGAGCTGGAAGGCACAGGCGTGCGCCTGCTGGACACGCGCAAAACCACCCCCGGCCTGCGCTGGCCGGAAAAATACGCCGTCCAGGCGGGCGGCGGCGTCAACCACCGCATCAATCTGGCCCAGATGCTCATGCTCAAGGATAACCACATCGACGCGGCAGGTTCCATCACCGCGGCCGTGGCCGCCCTGCGCGCGCGCTACAGGCCGTGCCCGCCCATTGAAGTGGAATGCCGCACCCCGGAACATGTGCGCGAAGCCCTGGCCGCCGGGGTGGAGCGCGTTATGATGGATAATATGGAAGGAGCGACGCTTTCCCGGTCGCTGGCCCTGGTGCCGCCGCAGGTGGAGGCGGAAGTGAGCGGCGGCGTGCGCCTGGAAAACATCCGGGCCATAGCCCTGACTGAACCGCGCCGCCCGGACTTCATCTCCGTGGGGCGGCTCACCCACTCCGCCGTGGCCGCCGATTTCAGCATGACCCTGCTTCCGGCCTGATCCAGGCCGATCCGCACAGGATACACAATTATGGAAGACCTGAAGGCCCCCATCACGGCGCTGAAAGAGCGCCTTGGCCCAAGCCTCTGCATTATGGGGCACCACTACCAGAACGATGCTGTGGTGCGCCACTGCGACATTACCGGCGATTCGCTGGAGCTGGCCCGCCGGGTGCCCTCGGTGGCGGCGCGGCACATCGTCTTCTGCGGCGTCTACTTCATGGGCGAATCAGCGGCCCTGCTGGCCAAGCCGGGCCAGCACGTCTACCTGCCCAGCCTGGACGCGGACTGCCTCATGTCCCGGATGACCCCCGCCCCTCTGACCCGCAAGGTGCTGGAGCAGCTTACCGCCACGGGCCGCAAGGTCGTGCCGCTGGCCTACGTCAATACCGACCTGGCCCTCAAGGCCGTGGTGGGCGAATACGGCGGGGCCGTGTGCACTTCAGCTAACGCCGCCGTCATGCTGCGCTGGGCCCTGGACCAGGGCGACAGCGTGCTGTTTATGCCGGACAGACACCTGGGCGAGAACACGGCCACCGGCCTGGGCATCCCCCCGGCGGACCGGCATGTGCTGCGCGTCGGCGCCAGGGGGCTGGTCCAGCCGGAAAGTCAGGCCCTGGACCGGCGGCTGCTGCTCTGGCCCGGCTGTTGCGCCATCCATGCGCGCTTTGAGCCGCAGGATGTAAGGGACATCCGCGCCGCCCATCCCGGCTGCCGGGTCATCGCCCACCCCGAATGCCGCGAAGAGGTCGTGGCCCTCTGCGACGGGGCCGGCTCCACCTCCTATCTCATCAAGGAAGCCGCCCGCGTGGCAAAAGAAGCCCCCGGCAGCACCCTGGTCATTGCCACGGAAAACAATCTGGTGCGTCGGCTGGCCGCCCGCCACGCCGGGCAATGCGCCATCGTTCCCCTTGGGCACGCCATCTGCGGCAACATGGCCAAGGTGACGGAAAAAAAACTTTGGGATATATTGAGGCGCATTGCGGAGGGCGACGCCGCCCCGCTGGTTGTGGAGCAGGCCTTGTGCCCCCCCGCCCGCCTCTCCCTAACCCGCATGCTCGACGTGTGCGGACTGTGAGGAAACTATGAGCACACCCACCCGTCGGCATGTGCCCGTGCTGATCATTGGCTCCGGCATTGCCGGCTGCACCGCGGCGCTCACCCTGGCCGACGCCGGTCACGACGTCCTGCTGATCAACGCCGGCGACGAGCTCGCCGACGGCAATTCCGAGCTGGCCCAGGGGGGCATCATTTACCACGCCGCCCCCTCGGCTGAATCCCCCGACGACGCCCGCGTCCTGGAAAAAGACATTCTGGTGGCCGGGCACCACTACAACTACCGCAAGGCCGTGCGCTATCTCTGCCGCCAGGGCCCCCTCTGCGTGGAAAGCATGCTTATGGAACGCGCCGGCGTGGAGTTTGACCGCAACCCCGACGGCAGCTTCAACCTCACGCGGGAGGGCGGGCACGCCGCCCCGCGCATCCTGCACCGGGCCGATTACTCCGGCAAGGCCATCATGGACGGCCTCACCGCCCAGGTGCGCAAACACCCGCGCATCACCCGCCTGCACCGCCGCGCGGCCATCGACCTTCTGACCAGCCACCATCAGGCCCGAAGCTCGCAGTACCGCTACGAGGTGGCCAACCGCTGCCTGGGCGCGTATGTCCTCAATGAGGAAAGCGGCGAACCGGAAACCATCCTGGCCGACTGGACCGTGCTGGCCACCGGCGGCGTGGGCCAGATTTTTCTGCACTCCACCAACGCGCCAGGCTGCGTGGGCACGGGCGTTTCCATGGCCTTCCGCGCCGGGGTTGCCCTGGCCAATCTGGAGTTCATGCAGTTCCACCCCACGGCCCTGTATGAGGAGCGCTCCAACCGCCGTTCCCTCATCACAGAGGCCATGCGCGGCGAGGGCGCGCGCCTGCTGGACCAGAAGGGCCGCGCCTTCATGGGCGACTATGACTCCAGGGGCGACCTGGCCCCGCGCGACGTGGTGGCCCAGGCCATGATGGAAGAAATGCTCCACAGCGGCGCGCCCTGCCTGTTCCTGGACGTAAGCCGCGTCCGGCAGGACCTGCCCACGCGCTTCCCCACGGTGTTTGAAAACTGCCGTCGGGCCGGCATCGACATCCGCAAGGAACCCATCCCCGTGGTGCCCGCCGCCCACTATTTTTGCGGCGGCGTGCTTACGGACGTCCGCGGCCGCACCTCCATGCGCGGGCTCTACGCCGTCGGCGAATGCGCCTGCACAGGCCTGCACGGGGCCAACCGCCTGGCCAGCACCTCGCTGCTGGAGGCCCTGGTCTGGGGCATGAGCTGCGGCCAGGACCTGGCCCACCGGCTCCGCACCGAGAGCGGCCTGCCCCCCACCCTGGCCAAAGCCATCCCCGCCTGGCAGCACGAAGGCAACGAGCGCCACGATGACCCGGCCCTGGTAGCCCAGGACTGGACCAACATCCGCAACACCATGTGGAACTATGTGGGCATCTCGCGCACTGAGGCCCGCCTGCGCCGCGCCTTTGAAGACATGCGCGACCTGGTGCGCCATATCCACGATTTCTATAAGCGCACCCATATCTCGCGCCGCCTGGTGGACCTCTTTCACGGCTCGCAGACGGCCTACGTCATCACCCAGGCCGCCATGCGCAACCGCACGAGCCTGGGCTGCCACCACAGGGTGGACTGAGCCCCGGCAAGGACGAAGTACGCATGAAAAAAATCTTCCTGCCGCTGGCTCTTGGGGGCGCGCTGGCCCTTACCTTGCTGCTGAGCGTCAATTTTGTGCTGCGCCCCCATGTGGAGCGGGAGGTGCTGCAAAGCCTGCGGCACATCAGCTTCTCTTCCGGGGGACAGCCTTATGAGACCTCGGCGGATCAGGTCTCGCTCGCGCCCTTTTCCAGCCAGCTGACCATCCGTGGGCTCACCTTCCGCGGCCACAGCCCGGAAGGCCCCCTGGCCTATACCGTTGCCGAAGTGCAGCTGCGCCTGCCCTTGCGCATGCTGCTGGCCTTCACGCCTCTGCGGCCCCTGGTGCTGCCCAAGGAAGGCTTCGTGCCCGTGGCGGAAAATCTGACCCTGCACAACGTGGCCTTGCGCACGCCCCAGGCGCGCGGCGTTCTGCAGCGGGAAGAAATTGACGTGCTGCGGGCCGACGCGGCCCTGGCGGCCCAGATCCTCGCCCCCACCGATTCCATGGACGCGGCAAGCGTCCTCTACCGCATGGGGGCCGACAACATCCGCGCCCGATTCATTACTGTGGAGATTCCCGGCAGCGCCGGCCTCAGCCGCATGACCATCGACACGGCCGATCTGCGCCGCTGGCAGGGCGGCAGCATGGCCGCTCTGGATCTGCGGGCCCTGCGGCTGACGGTCAACGGCCGGGAAGCGCTGCGCCTGGGCCTGCTGGAACAAAAAGACATCCACCTGCCGCAGGAGGACATGCTCCGCCAGCTTCTGGCCGTGGCGGACAAAACCGGCGCGGGCATGGATGAAGCCCTGGCGGCGCTCATCCCGCTTACGGACGCCATGCTGGCCGCCAATCCGCCCTTGCTGGGCGGGCTGCGGGCCGCGGACCTGCGCCTGAGGCTGGGGGAAAAAAGCGTTCGCGTCCGCGAAGTGCGCTTCAGCTGGCTCTCCACCACGCCGCGCCACAGCCTGAGCCGGGTGGAAGGTCTGGAACTGCCCCAGGGCGTGCTGGAAAGCCTCACCGGTCTGGATCTGCCCGCCACCGTGGCGGACATGAGCTTTGAAAGCCAGAAGACGGGGCCGCGCCAGAGCAGGGAAAAAGCCTCGGTGCGGGCCGTGGGCCTGGGCGACCTGAACTGCGCCCTGACCATCCATGAGGCTGGCCGCGGCACAAGCCTCCTGCTGCAGCGCTACAGCGGCCTTGAGCTGACCTATGCGGACGCCGGGCTCATCAGCCGACTGGTGCGCGGGCTGGCCCCGGCCCCGGACGAAGCCCTAGCCTTGGTCCGCGCGGCCCTGGCCCTTCCCAACCTGGCGGCTACCCCGCAAAACCAGGCTATCCGCACGGCCCTGCAGAGCTTTTTTGACCAGCCGGGCACGCTGGAAGTGCGTACCAGCACACCGCAAGCCCTGGGCGCGGAAGACCTGCTGGCCGCCAGCGACAACCCCGGCGCTTTTTTTGACGTCACGGCCGCGGCCGGACAGCACACTCTGGAAGATCAGCTGCGCAGTCTGCCGGCCCCCGGCCAGCCCGCCGCCGGTCCATCGGGCTTATAAGATGCGCAAACTCTGGCTAAAAAAACATGAGGATCGCCGCCTGCGGGCCGGGCACCTCTGGGTCTTCGGCAACGAAGTGGACGGGAGCAAAAGCCCCTTGCCCGGCTTTGAACCCGGCGAAGCGGCCACCCTCTGCGACGCCCGCGGCGCGCCCCTGGGCAGCGTCTATGTGAACCCCGCTTCGCTCATCTGCGCGCGCCTCTACAGCCGCCGCCCCGAAACAGAGCTGGACGCGGGGCTGCTGCGCACCCGTCTGGCGGCGGCCCTGGCCTTGCGCCAAAGGCTCTACAACGCGCCCTGGTACCGCCTCTGCCACGGCGAAGGCGACTTTTTGCCAGGCCTGGTGCTGGACCGCTTCGGCGGGCACCTCACCGCGCAGGTCACTACCGCCGGCATGGAACGCCGCAGAGAAGCCTTGGAATCCTGCCTGCACGAGCTCTTTGCGCCCACATCCATCCTCTGGGATAACGATTTGCCCGCGCGCGCCCTGGAAGGTCTTGCGCGCGAGCCCTCACCCTGGGGCGACGTGCCGGAGACCCTGGAGGTGCCGGAAAACGGCTGTCGCTTCCGCGCCCCCTGCGCCACAGGCCAGAAAACCGGCTGGTTTTACGACCAGCGCCGCAACCGGCGCGAACTGGCCCGTTACGCCAAGGGCGCGGACGTTCTGGATATTTTCAGTTATGTGGGCGGCTTTGGCGTCACCTGCGCCGCTGCGGGCGCGGCCTCGGTCACCTTTGTGGACGCCGCCCGCGAGGCCCTGGACTACGCCCTGGCCAATGCCGCGGCCAACGCGCCGGGCTGCCCCGCAGAGGCCCTGTGCGGCAACGCCTTTCAGATCCTGCGCGAGCTGTGTGAAGCGGGCCGCCGGTTCGACTGCATCAGTCTGGATCCGCCCGCCTTTATCAAGCGCCGCAAGGATCTGCCCCAGGGGCTCGCCGCCTACCGTCAGGTCAACGCCCTGGCCGTTGCCCTGCTCAAGCCCGGCGGCGTGCTGGCAAGTTCCTCCTGCTCGCACCATCTGGAAGCGCAAACCCTGCGCGACTGCTTGACGCAGGCCGCCGCCAAGAGCAAACTTCATACCCGGCTGCTTTTTGCGGGAGGTCAGGGACCGGATCATCCCGTGCAGGCCGCCATGCCGGAAACGGCGTACCTGAAATGCTGCATCGCCCAGGTGGGCCCATAACCAACAAGGAAGCGTCATGTTGAACAAAGTTCGCCTGCTCACCCCCGGCCCCACGCCCCTGCCCGAACAGGTTCGCCTTGCTCTGGCCAAGGACATGATCCACCATCGCAAAAGCGAATTTATGGCGATCATGGGACGTGTGCAGGAAGGCTTGCAGACCCTTTTCGGCACCACGGGAACAGTGCTGCCCCTGACCTGCTCCGGCACGGGCGCCATGACCGCCGCCGTGTACAACCTCTTTGCCCCCGGCGAAAAAGTGCTGGTGGTGGAAGGGGGCAAATTCGGTCAGCGCTGGCGCGAAATCGCCGCCTCTCGCGGGCTGGAAGTCGTCACGGTAAGCGTGCCCTGGGGCAAGGCCGTGGAGCCGCAGGACGTGGCCGACGCCCTGGCCGCGGATCCGACCATCGCCGGCGTGCTGGTGCAGCACTCCGAAACCTCCACCGGCGTGCTCCACCCTGTGCGCGAAATCGCCGCCGTCACCCGGCAGAGCCCCGCCCTGCTTGTGGTGGACGGCATCTCGGCCGTGGGCCTCAATCCCTGCCCCATGGACCAGTGGGGCATCGACTGCCTGGTGACGGGCTCGCAAAAAGGGCTTATGCTGCCGCCCGGCCTGGCTTTGCTGGCCCTCTCCCCCCGTGGGTGGGAAAAAGCCGCCGCCACGCCGGCCGGCTGTTTCTATTTCAACCTGCTGAAGGAAAAAGCCAAGGTGGCGCAGGGCCAGACGCTGTTCACCCCTGCCGTCAACCTGCTGGTAGGCCTGGAGGAAAGCCTGGCCCTGCTGCTGGAAAACGGCCTGGAGGCCCTGTACGTCAAGCAGTGGGCCCTGACCATGATGGCCCGCACGGGCGTCAGCGTCATGGGGCTGGAGCTTTTTGCCAAAAGCCATTTTTCCTGGGGAATCACCAGCGTGCTGCTGCCTCCGGGCGTGGACGGCGGGGCCGTGCTGCGCCGCGCGCAGGAGGAATTCGGCGTCTGCATGGCCGGCGGGCAGGACCAGTACAAAGGCCGCATGGTGCGCATCGGCCATATGGGCTGGGTGGATTGGGCCGATGTGGCGGCCGGGCTTTTTGCCCTCAACCGCAGCCTAGCGGAGACCGGCGGCTTCAGCGGCGCGCGCGACTATCTGGAGCAGGCCCTGGCGGCCTACCGCGCGGCCCTCAAGGTCGCACCGGGCACGCCCCTGCCGCCCGTGTGCCGCTAAGCCCTGCGGCAGAGGCCCCGGCAGAACGTTTTTGGCGGCCTTGCGCCGCACCGCGCCGGGCAGCTCCCTTGGCCCTGTCGCGGAACAGGGATTTGACAACAGTGGCGGCAGCCGCGCCGTAGCCGCGCTGCCCGCTCTGTCTTCCACGGACCCGCCGTCCGCAGCCGGAACGCTCCGGCCTTGCGGGCGGCGGGCGCAACAGCGCAAGCCCCGCGCGCCAGGAGGCCGCCATGACGGAAAAACCCTGTGGCTGTTCTGCCGGTCCCATGCCTGAAGTAACTTTTTCCACCTTTATTGTTTCACTGGCTTCTTCGGCCCTGGTGCAGCTCGGCGAGGTGCCCAACCCTGAAACGGGACGTACGGAAACCGACCTGCCCCTGGCCCGCCACAGCATTGACGTGCTGGAAATGCTGCGCCGCAAGACCGAGAAGTGCCTGGACGAACAGGAAAGCAAGCTGCTGGACAGTCTCCTTTATGAGCTGCGCATGAAGTTCGTCATCCGCTGCGGGCCGGACTGCAAAGGCCAATAGCCCCGCGGCCGGATCCGTTGCGGCGGCAATAATGAAGCACGCCCGCGAGCCTCTTCCGCCGCGGGCATCGACCAAAGTTCTCAAAGGGATACGACATGAAAACGATTTCCGTGGGGTTGGTGGGCATTACCGGCTATGCGGGCATGGAACTGGCGCGGCTGCTGGCGGGGCACCCCCAGATGCGGCTGACCATGGCCTGCTCCCGGGCCGAGGCCGGTCAGCGGCTGGGCGCATATTACCCCTTTCTGGAGCGTCTGCCCGGCGCGGATGTGGTCATCAGCTCCTTTGACCCGCAGGAGGCGGCCAGCCGCTGTCAGGTGGTCTTTCTGGCCGTGCCCGCGGGCACGGCCATGGATATGGCCGAAGCCCTGCTGCGCGCCGGGGTCAAGGTCGTGGATCTTTCCGCCGATTTCCGCCTGCGCGACGCCGCCACCTACGCCGCCTGGTACAAGCGCGAACACATCTGCGCAGACCTTCTGCACAAGGCGGTCTACGGCCTGCCTGAGCTCTACGGCGCGGACATTGCCCGCACCAGCCTGGTGGCCAACCCCGGCTGCTATCCCACTGCCGTTATCCTGGGACTCTATGCCGCCGTCAAAAACGGGCTGATCCAGAGCGATGACATCGTGGTGGACGCCAAATCCGGGGCCACGGGCGCGGGACGCAAGGCCGCCGTGCCCACGCTGTTCGCAGAGGTTTCCGACAATTTCCGCGCCTACGGCCTGCCCACCCACCGCCATACGCCGGAAATTGAACAGGAAATCTCCATCCTGGCCGGGAAGGAGGTGCGCCTGTCCTTCAATACCCACCTGCTGCCCACCAACCGGGGCATCCTCGCCACCATCTACACCAAGCTCCAGGATCCGCATCTGGATCTGGACGCGGTGCGCGCTGTCTATGCCGAAACCTGGAGCCGCAGCCCCTGGGTGCGCGTGCTGCCCAAGGGCGCGCTGCCGGAAACGCGCTATGTGCGCGGCAGCATGTTCTGCGATCTGGGCCTGGTGGTGGATCCCCGCACAGGGCGGCTGATCATTCTTTCGGCCATTGACAACCTCTGCCGCGGCGCTTCGGGCCAGGCCCTGGCCAACGCCAACCTCATGTGCGGCCTGCCTGTGGACGCGGGGCTCGAAAACCTGGCCCCCCTGCCGTAAACAGATTGCCTTTGCGAATAGGCATTCTCAAAGGTTACAGCACACTCGTTCCGGCGCTTAACAGCGCAAATACATTGCGCTTAGCGCCTGATCGCGCAGCCGCCGGGGCATTGCAACGCTGCAGTGCCCCGGCCGGACACAGCGCCCGCCCGACCACAACGCGGCAACGCCAACAAAGGGAACGCCATGCAACTGGAAAACGCCTTTCAGGATCCGCAGCTCTGCCGCGCCCTGCTCCAACGCCTGACGCGGGCTCTGGAAGGGCGCACCCTGCGATTTATGGAGGTCTGCGGCACGCACACCGTAGCCATTTTTCAAAGCGGTCTGCGTTCCCTGCTGCCCGCCTCGGTCACCCACCTTTCCGGGCCAGGCTGTCCCGTCTGCGTTACCCACGATGCGGAGGTGGCCGCCTTTCTGGACCTGGCCGGGCGGGACGGCGTCATCCTGGCCACGTTCGGGGATCTGCTGCGCGTGCCGGGCCCGGGCGGACAAAGCCTCAAACACGCCCAGGCCCAGGGCGCGCGGGTGGAAATCGTCTATTCCCCACTGGACGCCCTGACCATTGCCGCGGCGCACCCGGAAAGCACGGTGGTTTTTCTCGGCATAGGCTTTGAAACCACGGCCCCCACGGTGGCGGCCACCCTGCTCACGGCGCGCCAGCACAAGATCCGGAATTTTTGCGTGCTCTCCCTGCACAAGCTGGTGCCCCCCGCCCTGCGCACCCTGCTGGACGACAGCCAGTGCGGCATTGAGGCCTTTCTGCTGCCCGGGCACGTCTCCACCATCCTGGGGCTGGAGCCCTACGCCTTTCTGGCGCGGGACTACCATGTGCCCGGCGTGGTGGGCGGTTTTCAGCCGGCGGACATTCTGCTGGCCCTCTGCCTCATGGCCGAGCAGCGGCGGGACGGCGCGGCGGCCGTGGTCAACGCCTATCCCCGCGCCGTGGACAATGCGGGCAACCCCCGCGCCCGCGCCCTGCTGGAGCAGGTGTTTGAACCCACGGACGCCCTGTGGCGGGGCATCGGCCGCATCCCCCAAAGCGGGCTCAGGCTGCGGCCGGAATACGCGGATCTGGACGCTGCGGCCCGCCTGGACGTGACCCTGCCGGAGGTGCCCCCCCTGCCGGGCTGCCGCTGCGGCGACGTGCTGCGCGGTCGCATGGCCCCGCCGGACTGCCCCCTCTTCGGCAAAAAGTGCACGCCCGCCACGCCGGTGGGGCCGTGCATGGTTTCTACCGAGGGCAGTTGCGCCGCCTACTACAAATATTCGGAGCGATGATGGAGAATTGCCTTCTTCTGGATGCGGGCAGCGGCGGTCGCGCCTCGCAGCGCTTGGTGGCCCAGTGCTTTTTGCGCCATTTTGCCAACCCGCTGCTGGAACGCCTGGACGACGCCGCCCTGCTCGACGATCTTGTCGGTCCCCTGGCCATGAGCACGGACACCTATACCGTGACGCCGCTCTTTTTTCCCGGCGGCAGCATCGGCAGCCTGGCCGTGCACGGCACAGTCAACGACGTCTCCATGCTGGGCGCGCGGCCCCGCTACCTGAGCTGCGGCTTTGTGCTGGAAGAAGGGCTGCCCCTGGATATTCTGGAGCGCGTGGCGGCGGACATGGGCGCGGCGGCCCGGACGGCGGGCGTGGTCATCGTTACCGGCGACACCAAGGTGGTGCCGCGCGGCGCGTGCGACAAAATATTCATTAATACCACAGGCGTGGGTACAGTCTTTGCCACACCGCCGCCGTCGGGCCACCATGCCCGCCCCGGCGATGCCGTGCTGGTGAGCGGCGCGCTCGGCGACCACGGGCTCACCGTCATGGGCAGCCGCGAGGGCCTTTCCTTCCTCAGCGACGTGGCCTCGGATTCCGCCCCGCTCAACCACATGATCGCCGAGATTATTGAGAGCGCGGGCGAGGTGCATGTGCTGCGCGACCCCACACGCGGCGGCCTTGCCACCACGCTTAACGAAATCGCGGAGCAATCCCAGGTGCATATTGAGCTGGACGAAGCCAGCATCCCCGTGCACGAAAGCGTGCGCAGCGGCTGTTCCTTCCTTGGGCTGGACCCGCTTTACCTGGCCAATGAAGGCAAATGCATCTGCATTCTGCCGGAGGAACACGCCGAGGCGGCTCTGGCGGCCATGCGCCGCTCCCCCTACGGGCGGGAGGCCGCGCGCGTGGGCACGGTGGCCGCTGGCAAGGCGCAGGTCTCCCTGGTCACCCGCATCGGCGGCCGTCGCCTGCTGGGCATGCTGGAGGGCGCGCAGCTGCCCCGCATCTGCTGAAGGCCGCGTCAGCGCGGCACAAAGAAAAGACGCCGCGGGGTGTGCCCACGGCGTCTTGATTTTCTGGTCGGGATGGCGCGATTTGAACGCGCGGCCTCAGCGTCCCGAACGCTGCGCTCTAGCCAAGCTGAGCCACATCCCGTTGAGAAAGGGAACATAAGCGAGTCGCCCTTTTTTGGCAAGCTATTTTTTCGTTTGTAAAATGGAGCGGGCTTTAGTAGCATGGCAATACCGTTATGGCTGAAAATTCTTGCCAAGTGAGCGCAACGACATGATCCGCGTTATTGTGGTGGACGATTCAACCTTTATGCGCCGGGCCATCACCTCCCTGCTGGAGCAGGAGCAGGACATCAAGGTGGTGGCCACCGCCCCCGACGGGCAGGCAGCGCTGCAGCTGGCCGGCGAAGTGGAAGCCGACGTCATGACCCTGGATGTGGAAATGCCCCGCCTTGGCGGGCTGGAAACCCTGCAGCGGCTGATGCAGACCACCCCCATGCCGGTGCTGATGATCAGCTCCCTCACAGAAAGCGGCGCAGAAAGCACCCTCAAAGCTCTGGAGTACGGCGCGCTGGATTTTATCCCCAAAATTATGAGCAATGAGCGCGAAGCCTTCGGCGCGGAGCTGCGGCGCAAGGTGCGCGCTCTGGCCCGCAGAAAGGCCATTATCCGGCTCAAATACCGGCGCATCAACCACATCCCAGTGCCGCCGCCCCGCTGGCAGCCTTCCCAGCCGGCGGACTATGTGCAGACCCCTTGCCCAGGCCCGCGCGATCTGGTGGTCATCGGCGTTTCCACCGGCGGGCCGCCGGTGGTGCAAAAAATCCTCTCCGCCCTGCCCGCCGATCTGCCCGCCTGCATCCTGGTGGCCCAGCACATGCCCGCCGCCTTTACCGGGCCCTTTGCCAAGCGCCTGGACAGCGTCTGCCGCATCGGGGTGAGCGAAGCCGTGGACGGCGACAAATTCAAAGTGGGGCACGCCTATGTCTGCCCCGGCGGCAGGCACATCGGCATCCGCATGCGCGGCCCCCTGCCGGAGGTTGCCATTACGGAGGAGCCGCGCGACGCCCTCTACAAGCCCACGGTCAACCTGCTTATGGAAACCGCCGGTCAGGCCATGGGGCGGCGCACCCTGGGCGTCATGCTCACGGGCATGGGTTCGGACGGCTGCGAAGGCGCACGGGTGCTGAAAGAAAAAGGCGGCTGCCTTATTGCCCAGAACGAATCTTCTTGTGTAGTCTACGGCATGCCCAAGGCCGTGGTGGACGCCAAACTGGCCAACCTTATTCTGGACGCGGACGACATTGCCAACGCCATCATCACAACCGTCAAAGGCTGACCCGCACCGCCGCAGGACAGAGCTATGAACATGGAAAATCTCCTTCCCCAGGCCCAGGAAATTGTGGCTGCCCTCGGCTCCACAGACAGCGAAACCATCCGGGACGCCGCATTCAAAGCCGGAGACACGGGCCTGGAAGAGGCCGTGCCCCAGCTCTGCGAGCTGATCAAAAGCCCCAGCGTGGGCGTGCAGGAAGCCGCAGAATACGCCCTGCGCAAAATCCGCGGCCCGCATGTGGTGGCCGCCCTGCTCCCCCTGCTGCGCAGCGACGAGGCCCCGGTGCGCAACGTGGCTATGGACATCCTGCGCGAAATCGGCGTGGACAGCATTGAAAGCATGCAGCCCTACCTCATGGACGAGGATCCGGACCTGCGCATTTTCATCACCGACATCCTGGGCTACTGCCGCACCCATCAGGCCTCGCTGCTGCTGGGCCGCGCCCTGCTCAAGGATCCGGAAGTCAACGTGCGCTATCAGGCGGCCGTAAGCCTGGGCAACCTGGCCTTTCCTGAGGCTGTGGGCGTGCTGGTGCAGGCCATGCACGACGAAGAATGGGTGCAGTTTGCCGTGGTGGAGGCCCTGGCCAAAATCCGGGACCACTCCGCGGCCAGCGGGCTCATCAAACTTCTGCCCCAGGCCTCGCCCCTGGTAAGCTCCGCCATTGTGGACGCCCTGGGCGACATGGGCGACGTCAAATCCATCCCCTTGCTGTTCGGCTCGCTGGAAAACGTCAGCGTGCCCCTGCGGCACAAAATCGTCAAAGCCATCGTGCAGATCCTGAGCGGCAAGGCCCTCTCCCTGCTGGCCGCCAAGGCGCAGGAGCGGCTGCGCGCCTACCTGGCCGAGGCTTTGAGCGACAACGATGAAGATATCCTTATGGCCGCGCTGCAGGGGCTCAGCAGCATCGGCAAGGCGGAAAACGCGGCCCCCATCCTCACTCTGGCCGTGGGGCTGGACAAGGAACGACAGTCGGAACTTTACGAGGCCGCCATTACGGCCCTGGCCGCCATCGGCTACAGCGAGGCCCTGCGGGACGCCCTGCGCGGCGAGGACGAAAACCGCATCCAGGCGGCCATGGACGCCTGCCGTCTTATCCACAACCGCCAGCCGGTGGAGGATCTCAAGCAGGTCTTCTGGCGCGGCAGCACGGAACTCAAACGCGCCGCCTTGACGGAAATCGCCCAGCTTGGCGACTGCACGGACACGCCCTTCTTCATGGCCGCCATGGAGGAATCCGAAGACGCCGAGGTGCTCAAGAGCGCCCTGGTCTTTTTCGGCAACCAGCACGCCTGCCCGGAAGTGGAAAACATGGTCTTCAGCCAGCTGGACCACCGCTATGTGGACGTGAAGGAAATGGCGCTGGAGGCCTGCATCAACCTGCACAGCGCCACCCTTAACGAGCGGTTCAAAGAACGCGCGGGCAGCGAGGACCCCATGCAGCGCATGATGGCCGTTTACGCTCTGGGCCGCTACAGCGTGCAGGAAAATCTGCCCCAGATAACGGCCGCCCTGGAAGACCCCTCCCCCAGGGTGCGCCAGGTGGCGGTGGAGGCCTTCCAGAACCTGGGGCCGGAAGCCGCGCCCTTTGTGGCGCAACTGCTGCCCCGACTGGCCGACGAGGACAAAGACGTGCGCCTGGCCGTGGTGGATCTGCTGGGCCAGATCGGCGCCCCGGAAGTTATTCCCCATATTATGGACGCCCTTAACGACGCCAACGAGTGGGTGCGCATCCGCGCCATTGAAGCCCTGGGGCTGCACAAGGCCGTTGATGCCGTGCCCACCCTGGCCCAGATGCTGGAGCACGCCAGCCCCATGGTGGCCTTCAAGATTATTGAAGCGCTGGGGCATATCGGCGGCAACGTGGCCTTCAGCGTCCTCCTCGGCATGATGGATCACGAAGATCCGGAAATCCAGCACGCTGCAGCGGAAGCGGTGGCGGCCATCCAGGCCCAACAGCAGGAGTAGGTATGTCCCAGCCTCCCATCTTTCCTCCCAAAAAGCAGCCGGAAGCAGCCGGTTCGGCCTCGCGCGCGGCAACATCTGAGAGCGCCGCGGCCCCCCACGCAACTGCCCCGCAGCCTCCAGCCTCCCACGCAGCTGCCCCGCAGCCTCCGGCTTCCTACGCGAGCGCTCCGCAGGCCCCCGCCGCCCCGGCAAGCCGCTTTGGCGCGCCTGCCGCACCCCACGCCGCGCCCGCCGCACATTTCGGCGCGCCGGAAAAGCCGACGCCCGCGCGTTTTGGCACAACGGGCCTGCAGGCGACAGGGGGGGCGCAAACGCCGCCCGCCCCGCCCACAAGCCGCTTCGGCGCGCCTGCCGCGGCCCAGCAGCCCCGCAGCCTGTTCCCTGGCGCCGGGCAGACGCCCGCCGGCGCATTTGGTCAGCACCGGCCTGGGCAGCCCACGGCCGGGCAGACACCCCTGGGACAGCCCCTGCCGCACAGTCCCGCAGGGCAAACTTCTCTGCCGCACACGCCCGCCGCAGGGCAAAGCCCTTTTTCCGGCGGGGCCGTCCAGCGCTTTACGGGGCTTCCCAAAACTGAGACGCCGCCCCGGCCGCCGGCATCGCCGCTGGGCGGCAGCGCATTCTCCAGCGGCAAATTTGCGCCTTCAACTTCGCCCCTGCACAGCCCCACGTCGCCGAGCGCCGCCTTCCGCCCTGCGGGCAGCCCCCTCTCCACCGCCCCCCGCGCCACCTCGCCCTTCCGCAAGGATATGCAGATCTCCAACGAGGAGTTTCTGCAGCTGCGCGACTTCATCTACCTGCAATGCGGCATCTTTATCGCCGAAAACCGCAAGTACCTGGTGGAAAACCGACTCTCCAACCGCATCAAGGATCTCAACCTCAAAAGCTACGGCGATTACTACAACTACCTGCGCTTTGACGCCAACCGCCGCACAGAGCTGAACAAGCTCTTTGAAGTGGTCACCACCAACGAAACCAGCTTCTTCCGCAATCCGCCGCAGCTGGAGGTCTTCCAGAAAAATGTGCTGCCCGAAATCCTCGACCGCCAGCGCAAAACCGGAAACAAACGCCTGCGCATCTGGTCTGCCGGCTGTTCCACGGGCGAGGAACCGTACACCCTGGCCATCATCCTGCACGAGGTGCTCAAGGGCGAGCTCCCGGCCTGGGACATCAAAATCACGGCCAACGACCTCTCCACGGCTGTGCTGGCCGCGGCCCGGCGCGGGGTTTACAACGAATACGCCCTGCGCACCACGCCCAAGGAAATCGCTGACGCCTACTTTACCAAGGAAAATGCGCTCTACCGCATCAAACCAGAACTGCAGCGCCTTGTCATGTTCGGCCAGATCAACCTGAACGACAAAGAACAGCTGCGCCGGGTGGAAAAATCTCAGATTGTCTTCTGCCGCAACGTCATCATCTACTTTGACGATGAAATGAAACGCAAGGTCATCAACGCTTTTTACGACAATCTTGAAATCAACGGCGCGTTGCTCATTGGGCATTCCGAATCCCTGCACAACATCAGCCGCGCCTTTCACCTTGAACACTACAAGGGGACCATTGTTTACAAAAAACTGAGCTGACCGACGCCATGAACGCAAAAATCCTGGCCGTGGCCAACCAGAAGGGCGGCGTCGGCAAAACCACTACCTCCCTGAACCTGGGCGCAGCGCTGACGCGCCGCGGCAAAAAGGTTCTGCTGCTGGATCTGGATCCGCACGCCTGCGCCACCCTGAATGCGCGCATCTATCCGGAGGACGTGCGGCTGAGCCTGCACGACGTTTTTCTGGCCAGGGAGGAGGATTGGCCCGCCCTCTGGCCGCAAGTGCTGCGCCCCGACGCGCTGGAAGGCATGGATGTGGCCCCGGGCAGCATCCGGCTCTCAGAGCTGGAAGTGGATTTTCGGGAGCGACGCGGCAAAGGCGGCGTGCTGGCCCACAGCCTGGAAGGCCTGCGCGGCCGGTACGATTTTATTGTGCTGGATTGTCCGCCGCATGTGGGCATTCTGCTGGTCAACGCGCTGGTGGCCGCAGATTTGCTCATCATCCCCATCCAGACGGATTTTCTGGCCCTGCACGGGTTGAAGCTCCTGTTCGATACCCTGCACACCCTGCGCAGGGCCCTGGGCAGGCCCATCCGCTACCGGGCCGTGCCCACCATGTACGACAGACGGGCCAAGGCCTGCACCAGGGTGCTGGAACTTATGCGGAACAAAATGGACGGGGCGCTGTTTTCCTCCATCATCGGGGTGGATACGCATTTTCGGGAAGCCAGCGCCCGCGGCTGCACCATTTACGGCATCGACACCCATTCCCGGGGAGCGCGCGCCTATGACTCCTTGGCGGAAGAGGTACTCGCCCTATGGTAACCACAACGCCTGAAGAATATTTTGCGGCCCACAGCCTGGACCTGCCGCCTGAGGATGCCGACGCGCCCCTCAGCGCCGCGGAACGGGCCTTTGTCCAGAAGTATCTGGGCGGCGAGCTCCTGGGCTCCATGCCCGTGCACGCCCCCCAAAGCGCCCTGCCCGGCCTGGCCCCCGCCCCAGCCGCCGCCTTGCCCGCCACGGGGGACGAAGAGGCCCCCACGGCCAGGCCCGCGCCGCCCTTGCGCGTGCGTCTGGCGGGCGAGGAACGCCTGCAGATGGTTTCCTTCTATATCCGGGGGCAGATTTTTCTTCTGCCAGTCCCGGCCATTGTGGAGGTGCTGCGCCACCTGCCCCTGGCCAGGCTGCCCATGGCCCCCGCCTTTGTGGCCGGGGTGGTCAACCTGCGGGGCCGGGTCACGCCGCTTTTGCACCTGGATACCCTGCTCACCCTGGAAACCCGGGGCGCGTATACGCCGCAGAGCTTCATTATCGTCTGCGGGGCGGGCGACATGCAGCTGGGGCTTATTGTAGACCGGGTGCACACCATGTACTCCCTGCGCCAGGAGCAGATATCCTGGAATGCCGAGGCCCAGCTGGGGGCCGGAGCGGAATTTTTGTGCGGCATGGCCAATATTGAGGAACACCTCCACGGCATTGTGGATCCGGAAAGCATTGTGGCAAAGCTGCTGGGAGACTGATCCGCCGGGCAGCCGGGCCGGGCGGGCTTGCCAGCAGAGCAGAAAACTTCTATTATTCTTTAGCTTTTCTCTAGAGCGTTGCGCCCCCAAAAGCCCCGGCAATGGGCCAGCACAGGCGCGAAAAGCGGCGGCACCAAAGGGCGCCGGGGCCGACCTTGCGGACGGGCGCCGGCAAACAACCGACGACGGGAACAGACACTATGAAAAAACACATCATGGTCGTTGACGACTCCAAAACCATTCGCAACCTGGTGGCCTTTGTGCTCAAAGGCGAAGGATTCAGGGTCAGCACGGCTGAGGACGGCCTGGACGCCATTGAAAAACTCTACAGCCTGGACCCGGTGGACCTGATCGTTTCGGACGTCAATATGCCGCGTATGGACGGGTTTACCTTCATCAAGACCATCCGCGCCCAGGACGCCTATAAGGACATCCCCATCATTGTTCTTTCCACAGAAGGGCAGGAGAAAGACATCCAGACCGGCATGAGCCTCGGCGCCAACCTCTATATGGTCAAACCGGCCCAGCCTGAAAAAATGGTCCGCAACATAAAGATGCTGTTGGGTTAGCCGATAAGGAATCCAACAGGTGACCATCCCGGTCGCCAATGCGTTGCAGACAAGGGTGTGGGTATGAGCCAGGACTTTTTCGATCCGGAACTTTTCGCCGACTTTATTGCGGAAGCCAAAGAACATCTGGAGACTATCGAGCCCAATCTTCTGGAGCTGGAAAAATCCCCGGACAACCTGGCCCTGCTCAACGAAATTTTCCGCCCCATGCACTCCCTCAAAGGGGCGTCGGGTTTTCTCGGGCTTAACCGCATCAACCAGATGGCCCATAAGTCCGAGAATATTCTGGACGCCCTGCGCAAAGGCAGCATGGTGGTCACCTCGGAAATCATGGACGTCATCCTGGCCGCCACCGACGCCCTGCGCCAGATGATCGACAATCTTGAGGCTTCCAACGCCGAGGGCGATGTGGCCATTGAACCTATAATGGCCCAAATTGACGCCATTATGGCCGGCGGCGCGCCCGCCGCCCCTGCCCCAGCGCCGGAACCAGCTCCCGCGCCGCAACCGGAGCCCGCCGTGGCGGCGCCCGAAGCGGAAACCCCGGCCGCGCCGCAGGCCGCAGCGGCGGCGCAGGAGCCGAACCAGGGCCTGAGCGGCAAAGAATGGGTCGCCACCCTGCCCGCCAAGCCCGTCTACGCGCTCACCGCCTTCGGCGAAGGCCACCTCAAAGATTTTATTGACGAATCCTCGGATATTATCGAAAGCCTGAACAACGGTCTCCTGGAACTGGAAGAAAACCCCACCGGCAAGGCGGATCTGGTCAACGACCTCTTCCGCTTCTTCCACAATATGAAGGGCAACAGCGGCATTATCGGCTACAACGAGCTCAACGCCCTGACCCACGAGGCCGAAACCCTGCTCAACAACGTGCGGCAGGGCAAAATCGTCCCCAGCCACGAGCTTATCGACCTGCTCCTGCTGGTAGTGGACATGATGGAAGCGCTGGTCCAGAAGATCGACGTGCCCAGCGGCCAGGTGACGCCCTTTGAAACGGCGCCCGTAGTGCGCCAGTTGCAGGCGGCCCTGGCCGGCGGCCCCATCGCCCTGCCAGCGGAACTGCTGGCGGCCCAGGGCAATGCTCCGGCGGCCGCCCCTGCGGCGGAAGCCGCCCTTGCGCCGGAAGCGACGGCTGCCATGCAGGCAGCAGATCACCAGGTGGAAGTGGTCCCGCCCACCATTATTCCCGTGGGGGCCGAGGGCGACGACGCCGAGGCTTTTCGCGTCACCGTGCGCCAGCAGGTGGAGATCATCCACGCCGCCCTGGAAACCCTGAAAAAAGACGGCGCGCACAAAGACTCCATCGACGCCATCTACCGCTGCCTCGTGGCCGTCAAAAACGCCTGCGGCTTCATGGGGCTTACGGATATCAAGGTCTATGCCGAGCGCACCGCGGGCATTGTGGACCAGGGCCGCACCAGCGGCATTGATTTCGGCCTTATGGTGGACCTGCTTTCGCAGGAGGTGTCCATCATCAACGATATGGTCGCCAAGGCCCTGGCCGAGGGCAAGGCCGTGCATGTGGACGCCCCGGAAGCGGAGGCCGCCCCCGCAGACGCGCCTGCCGCGCCGCAACCGGAAGCCCCCGCGCCCAGGCCGGAGCCCCCCGCCGCGGCGGCTTCCACGCCAGCCTCCACAGCCCCGGCAACGCCCCAACCTGCCGCCGCGCCGCATCCGGCTCCTGCTGCGCCCAAGCCCGCCGCGCCCCGCCCGACGCCCCCTGCGACGGCCAAACCCGCCGCGCCTGCCGCCGCCAAACCAGGCGCGGCCGCCGTGCCGGAGCACAAGAGTTCCTCCACCATCCGGGTGGACCACGAACGCCTGGACCACCTCATGAACCTCATCGGCGAGCTCATCATCAACCGCAACCGCTACACGCTCATCGCCCGCTCCCTGGAAGACAGCGGGCACGAGGTGGATATCTCCCAGGTGGCGCAGAGCCTTTCCGAAACCACCTACGCCATGGCGCGCATCTCCGACGACCTGCAGGACACCATTATGAAGGTGCGCATGGTGCCCGTTTCCTCCGTCTTTTCGCGCTTTCCGCGCCTGGTGCGCGACCTTTCCCGCAAAAGCGGCAAAGAAGTGGACCTGGTCATGGAAGGCGAAGAAACGGAACTGGACAAGAGCGTGGTGGAAGTCATCGGCGACCCGCTGGTCCACCTTATCCGCAATTCCGTGGACCACGGCATCGAACCCGAAGACGTGCGCATCGCCGCAGGCAAGCCGCCCCACGGCAAAGTAACCCTGCGCGCCTTCCACAAGGGCAATTCCGTGGCCATTGAGATTGAAGACGACGGCAAGGGCATTGACCCGGCCAAAATGCGCGAAGTAGCCGTCCGCAAGGGGCTCATGTCCGCCGAAGAGGCCGCCCAGCTGGACGACCGCGAGGCCATTGAGCTCATCTTTGCCCCCGGCTTTTCCTCAGCGGAAAAAATTACAGATATCTCCGGCCGCGGCGTGGGCATGGACGTGGTGCGCACCAACATCAAAAACCTCAAAGGCAGCGTGAGCACCCACTCCGAAGTGGGCAAAGGCACCCGCTTCACCCTCAGCCTGCCCTTGACCCTGGCCATCATCGACGCCCTTATGGTCAACGTTTCCGGCCAGATGTACGCCATCCCCCTGGACGCGGTTTCTGAAACCACCAAGATTGAAGCCGCCCGCCTCACCGACGTCAAAGGCCGCAAAGCCGTCACCCTGCGTGGCGAAGTTCTGGGCGTGGTGGAGCTGGCCGAAATGCTGGGCCTGCCCCGCACCGATCCCCTGCCCGACGTTCTCGCCGTAGTGGTCATCCACGATAACGAACGCCGCCTGGGCCTGGTGGTGGACCGTCTGCTGGAGCGCCAGGAAATCGTCATCAAGCCCCTGGGGGCCTACCTCGGCGACCTCAAAGGCATCTCCGGGGCCACCATCATGGGCGACGGCTCCGTCATCCTTATCCTGGACCCGCACGAAGTTTACCTCATGGCCACCTCCAAGGCCGCGTCCATGCCCCCTGCTGAAGCCGCCAAACAGCCTGCCCCGCGTCAGCAGCAGCAAGGGTAAAGGCGGACAAGTTTGCAGGGGGAAGGGGGAACTTTTGTGAACAAAGGTTCCCCCTTCCCCCCCGCGCCCCCTATCCCCTTCAAAAAACTTTTCTTCCTCAAGGCAATGCGCCAGGCGTACCCTGGGAGGAAAAACTTTAAAGATTTTTGTAGGTTGTTGTTTGGGTTAGAACGGCTGCAACCGCACGCTCTTGAGCTGGCAGATTTTTCGGGAAAATTTCTTGCCTTTTGTTTTGGATTGGACTATATAACCGTTTCGCGCGGTCATGCCCGCCCAGAGGTGCTTTTGACGCCGGGCCTCGTTTTTGCCGCCAATTTTTTTGCATCTGCGGAGGAAAATATGAGCAAGGAATGCGTGTTCTGCGGCAAAAAGCCCCAGGTTGGCAATCTTGTGAGCCACTCCAACATCAAGACCAAGCGCCGCTTCGCTCCTAACCTGCAGCGTGTGCGCCATCAGTTCCCGGACGGCAGCGTGCGCACCCTCACCGTGTGCACCCGTTGCCTGCGCTCCGGCGTGGTGACCAAACCCCTGGTGCGCAAGCAAGGCTAAACCTGGATTTTTTTCGAAAAGATTTCTGCGGCACGGCCCCGGCTCTTTTCTGTCGGGGCCGTGCCGCGTGTTTTTTCCGCCCGATCCCCGCCCTGTTTTACCTGCCGCTGCGCAACCCAGTCCGCTTTTGCCCCGTACTGTCCAAAGAAAAAAGTTTTTGAAGGGGATATGTGGGGAAGGGGGACTTTTGCCCACAAAAGTCCCCCTCCCCCACAAAAATTTTCCTTCTTGAGGCCAGCATGCGCCAATGCTAGCATGCCGCATGCCTGCCTTTGCTTCTTCTCGCCATTCTCTGCCGGCCGGACGCTGGCGCGTGCGGCGCAGGCCCGGTTCCGTCCCCGCATTCTGGCGCAAAGTTCTGGAAGTGGACGGCGCTGCGGGCTATGCCCGCGCGCGCGATCGTCTGCTGGTGTTGGAGGCCTGCCGCATCCCTTGCCGCACGGCGACGGTGGGAGGGGCTTTGCACGTCTATGTGCCGCCTTTGCTGGAACAGCGGGCACGGCAGGAGCTGGCGGAATTTGTGCGGGAGCAGCAGCCGCGGCCGCCGGAAACGCCGTGGCGGGCTTGTCCCCATGCGTACCTCTCGGTGCTGGCCTTGTTGCCGCTGGTGCTTTGGCACGGCTGGCGGGTGGGCTGGTGGCCCGCTCCCGGGCTGCTGCCGCCGCCGGAAACCTGGGCCGCCGCCGGCATGCTGGATGCCGTACGGGTGCGGGTTTTCGGAGAATGGTACCGGGCCGTCACGGCCCTCACCCTGCACGCGGGCCTCACCCATTTGTGCGGCAATGTGGTTTTTGGAGCGTTGTTTCTGACCCTGCTGGCCCGGTGCACGGGCGCGGGCGCGGCCGTGCTGCTGGCCCTGCTGGGGGGGGCTGCGGGCAATGCGCTGACCGTGCCCTTGCGGCCCGGGGCTTTTACAAGCCTGGGCTTTTCCACCGCGCTGTTCGCCGCCATAGGGGGTCTGGCTGGGGCTATGGCCCGGCGGGAAGGGCACTGGCGCAAGGCCATGCTGCCCGTGGCCGCCGGGGCGGCCTTGCTGGCCATGCTGGGGACGGAAGGGGAAAATACGGACTACCTGGCCCATGTGGCCGGGCTGGCCTGCGGCCTGCTTCTGGGCTTGCTGGTCGGGGGCGACGCCAGATGGCACACGGCCGCCTGGCGGCAACTGGCGGGCTTTGTTCTGGCTCTGGCCCTGCCCGCGGCCGCCTGGGTGTGGGCTTTCGCCGCGGCGGGGCGGTAGGCCGCCCCACCGTGGTCGGCTTACAGAATATACTGGCTCAAATCCTGATCGCTGCGCACATCCTGCAGTTTTTCCGCCACATAGGCCTTGTTGACCACCACCTGCGCGCCGGGCATTTCCGGCGCGTCAAAGGAGAGGTCAGCCAGAATCTTTTCCATAATGGTATACAGCCGCCGCGCGCCGATGTTTTCCGTGCGGGCGTTGGTGTCTTCGGCAAAGGCCGCGATTTCTTCCAGGCCGTCGTCCGTGAAGCTCAGGCGAATCTGTTCGGTCTGGAGCAGGGCCGCGTACTGCTTGGTCAGGGCGTTGTCCGGCTCTTTGAGAATGCGCAAAAATTCGTCCTTGCCCAAGGGCTGCAACTCCACGCGCAGGGGGAAACGCCCCTGCAGCTCCGGAATCATGTCCGAAGGCTTGCTGAAGTGGAAAGCCCCGGCGGCAATAAAAAGGATGTGGTCCGTGCGCACCATGCCGTACTTGGTATTGACGGCGCTGCCTTCCACAATGGGCAGCAGATCGCGCTGCACGCCTTCGCGGGAGATGTCCGAGGTGCGGTTCTGTGAAGAGCTGGCGATCTTGTCGATTTCGTCGATAAAAATAATGCCGGTCTGCTCCACACGCTCACGGGCGCGGTCCACCAGGGCGTCCTGATCCACCAGCTTGCCGGATTCTTCCTGCACCAGCACGTTGAAGGCGTCGCGCACCTTCATTTTGCGGCGGCTGCACTTGGGCGGAAAAGCCTTGCTGAACATGTCGCGCATCTGGCCGCCCACCTGCTCCATGCCGGGGATGGCAAAAACGTCCACGCCCATGCCGCCCTGTTCGGTCACTTCCAATTCCACTTCGCGCTGGTCCAGAAAGCCCAGGTGGAACTGCTGCAGGAGCTTCTCCCGCGTGTCCGCGCGCTCGGTCATCCCGAAGGAGCTGGGCAACAGCAGATCCATAAGGCGAGACTCGGCCGCGGCTTCGGCAGCCTTGCGCACGCGGGCGTTTTCTTCCTCGCGCACCAGGTTGATGCCTATTTCCATAAGGTCGCGCACCATGGATTCCACATCCCGGCCCACATAGCCCACTTCCGTGAACTTGGTGGCCTCCACCTTGACAAAGGGCGCGCCGGAAAGTTTGGCCAGCCGCCGGGCTATTTCCGTCTTGCCCACGCCCGTGGGGCCCATCATGATGATGTTTTTGGGCGAAACCTCGTCCCGCAGCTCCGGATCCAGGTGCTGCCGCCGCCAACGGTTGCGCACAGCCACGGCCACCATGCGTTTGGCCTGTTCCTGTCCAATGACGAATTTGTCCAGTTCGGCCACAATCTGCCGGGGAGTCAACGTGCTCATCAAAAGCTCCTGCTTGGGGTCACTACCCTTGTAGTATAAGCACCTTCCGGCGTCTGGCAAGCCGCCGCCCGGCTTGCGGTCCGGCCGCGCTCCGCGTATATTATTTCAAGAGCAGATTCCTTTTAAGAATATGCAACCGCAAAGGTTACGGCACCGCTCGTTCCGGCGCTTGCCAGCGCAAATAACTTGCGCTTACGCCTCCACGGCGAGCGTCTGCTCACGCAGCCGAACGGCATTTCAACGTTGCAATGCCGTAAATGACGCAACCTGCTGTCAGGAATAATTATTGACAACTCAATGCGCCTGCGGCACAGTGATGGGAACCCGAACACCAAGGAGTTTACTATGGATACAGTTACGTTTAAGGGTGGCACCATGCATCTGAGTGGCAACCAGCCCGTTGCAGGTCAGAAAGCGCCGGACTTCACCCTCACCGCCACGGATATGAGCGCCAAAAGCCTTAAAGATTATGCCGGCAAGGTGCTGGTGCTGGTAACCGTGCCTTCGCTGGATACGCCGGTGTGCGATATGGAAGTACGCCGCTTCAACAAGGAAGCCGCCGCCCTTTCCGACAAAGTGCGCATTGTGGCCGTAAGCCGCGACCTACCCTTTGCCCAGGCCCGCTGGTGCGGGGCCGCCGGGGTGACGGCGGTGCAGACCCTTTCTGATTACAGAGACGCGAGCTTCGGCAAGACCTACGGCGTGCTCCTCAATGAGCTGCACCTGCTGGCGCGCTCCATCTTTGTGGTGGGCCCGGACGGAACCGTGGCCTACAGCCAGATCGTGCCCGAAGTGACCCACGAACCCGACTACGCTGCCGCGCTGGAAGCGGTAAAAAAGCTGGCCTGAGCGGTAAAATAACTGGCGCAAACACGCCTTCAGGCGACCTGGGGGGGGCGCTTGCCCCCCAAGGCTCGCGTCGTTTTCCCCAAAGCCCGTCAGACTGCAAACGGGGGCGAAACATCCCCGTGCATGGGCGCTTTTGCGAAGGCCATTGGCCACGCCAGACGAACCGCGCGCCACGCAGCCCTGCCGCGTGTGCCCGTTGTCGCTCTACTGCCCTTTCGCGCCAGGGCAGCCGCCGAAACACGCAAAAGGCGACCGGCTCGGACGGCCCCTGCGGAAAGCATACCCCTGCACGGTCCAACGGGCGCCGACTTCATTTTTTACGCCGCGCGCGTTCCCGCGTCAGGGGCAGGGCCAGCCCTGCGACCAGAATCTGCCCTACGGCCAGCGTCACATCCCGGTCCAGCCAGGCAGCGGCCAACACCAGCCCCGCGCCCAGGAACAACGCCCAGGCCCGGCCCAACACATAGCCCGCGGCCTGCACAGCCGCGCCCAAAAGCAGTAGCCCCCCGGCCAGCCACACCAGGGCGTCGGTGGGCGGCAGCCAGAGCGTCAGGGGCGTTGCGCCCGCAGACGACGCCACGGCGGCAAATGCGGGTTCTGGCACGGGGCCCTATTCCCAGACCAGGGCGCGCCAGCTTTCCTGCGCCGCCTGCCGAGGCACGGGCAGCCCTTGCGCCGCATAGGCCGCGATGACGCCTTCGGCCTGAATGTCCAGCAGACCCGAAAGCACCAGGCAGCCGCCGGGGGCCAGGCAACGCACAAGATCCGGGGCCATTTCCGTCAGCGGGCGGGCCAGGATGTTGGCCAGGATCACATCATAGCCCGTTCCAACGGCGGCCTCCACGCCGCCCAGGCCCAGCTCCAGCTGGGGCACGGCATTGCGGCGGCGATTTTCTTCCGCGTTTTCCACGGCCAGGGGGTCGATATCCAGGCCCAGGCCGTGCAGGCCGCTTTTGCAGCAGGCTATGCCCAGCACCCCGGAGCCCGTGCCTAAGTCCAGAAAGCGCTGCCCGGCATGCACGCGCCCCGCGTCCAGAAGGCCGGAAAGCACCTCCAGGCAAAGAGCCGTAGTGGCGTGGTGGCCGGTGCCGAAGGCGCTTTTGGGCTCAATAATAATGGGGGTTTTATCCGCAAAAGCGGGGTCGTCCGCCAACCAGGGCGGCAGCACCACAAAGCGCCCGCAGACGACAGGGGTAAAAAACTGCCGCCAGGCGGCCAGCCAATCCTGCGCCTCCAGGTTTTCCACCGTGCAGACGGCCCCGGGCAGCCAGGCCAGGCTGTCCTGGCGCAGACTCTGAATAAAATCCGGATTTTCGCAGTGCACGCGAAAAACCGTTTCCCCCGTGGGCCGGCTCTGTTCCTCCCAGCCAAAGGGAACGCGCAGGGTCAGAAAACCCGTGGCGCGGTGGAAATCCACCTCGGGAACGGTCAGCTCCAAGCGAAAAATCTGTTTCATGACATCTCCTTGCACAGCGGCAGTCTGCCAGATTTCCACGGCGGGGTCGAGCCCGCGCGGCCTTGAGGATTGCCTTGCGGGGGGAAGTCGGGTAAAAATTTCAGTTCGCCCGTCCATGTCCCCACCCACGCCCATGAGGAAGGCCTTCCATGACCCCCGATGAAGAACTGAGCGCCCTGCTCGCCCGCATCCGCCAGGATTTTGATGTCGCTTTTGAGCCCCTGGCCGTGGACGACAGCACCCTGGAGATACTGTCCATCCGCAATATGCCCACGTACATCAACAAACTTTTGCAGCGCAAGGCCGTGCGCGACCCCCTCAAAGACTTGCCCCTCTGGGCTAAGGTCTGGCCGGGATCTTTTGTACTGGGCCGCCTGCTGCGCAAATACGCGCCCGAAGGCAAAAGCCTGCTGGAACTGGGCGCGGGCTGCGGCGTATTGAGCCTGGTGGCGGCGCGCTACGGCTTTGCGCGCATGGTGGTGAGCGACGTGGTGGAAGACGCCCTGCGCTTTGCCAGGGCCAATGCCCTGCACAACGGCCTGGGCCAGCGCCTGGAAACTGCCCGGGTGGACGTGACCGCGCCGGGCCGCGACCCGCGCTTTCCGGAAGGATTCGACATCATTGCGGCCTCGGAGCTGCTTTATCTGGAGTCCCTGCACCGTCCGCTGGTCAAATTTGTGGACCGCCACCTGGCCCCCGGCGGCAAGGCCCTGTTCTGCACGGACATGGCCCGCGCCCAACCCCACTTTGCCAAGCTGGCGGCCAAAACCTTCCGCCTTACAGAGGGCCACATCGGCGTCACGGCGCACGGCGAAGACGGCCAGGACCAGCGCCGCCTGTACAGCATTCTCATTCTGGAGCGTCCATGAACACCCTGCCCCGCATTGTCCTGCATTCCTGCCCCAAGGCCTACACCCGCGACCTGGACAAAGCCATGAGCCCGGCCCAGACCATCGCCAGGGTGCGGCAGCGGCTGACGACCTCCCGCCTGGACGTGCTCAGCCGCACGCGCCGCGTGGACGTAGGCCGCCTGGGCATCCCTGTTTTTCTCAGCGAGTGCGGCGCGGACGCCCGGCGCATCATGCCCACGCGCAAGCAGATGGGCAAAGGCTCCTCAGCGGAGCAGGCCGAGGCCTCGGCCCTCATGGAGCTCATGGAGCGTTTCTCCTTCTTCCACTTCTGGCAGCAGCGCCCGCAGTTGCGAGCCGCCTCCTGGAGCGAAGCGGAAAAGCTGTTCGGCGCGGACCTTCTGCCCGTGGAGGAAATGCTGCGCTCCGTGGAGGAAACGGGTCTCACGCCGGAGGCGGCCCGCCGCGTGCTGGATTGCTGCGTCTGGCAGTTTTTTCCGGCCACCTGCCTTACTGCCGACAAAACCGTCTGGCTGCCGCTGGACTGGTTTAAGCTGCTGGGGGAATTCAACGGCACTTCGGCGGGCAACACGCCGGAAGAATCCCTGCTGCAAGGGCTCTGCGAACTGGTGGAACGGCACGTCTGCTGCCGCATAGACCGCGAGCGCCCCACCCTGCCCACCATCACGCCCCAATCCTGCCGCGCGGACCCGGTCCTGGGCGAATTGCTGGCGGATTTTGAGCGGCAGGGGGTGCGTCTGCTGCTGAAGGATTTCTCCCTGGGCATGCCCGTGCCCACGGTGGCCGCCCTGGCCTGGGATCCGACCACCTTTCCCCGCAGCTCCGAAATCGTTTTTACGGCCGGCACGGCGGCCTCGCCGGCCAAGGCGGCCGTGCGCGCCGTGACCGAAGTGGCGCAACTGGCGGGCGATTTTTGCACCAACGCCTGCTATGAGGCCTCAGGCCTGCCCAAGTTTACCGAGCTTGCGCAGACGGACTGGCTGCAGGAAGGCCCCGCCGCGGCGCTTGAAAGCCTGCCCAGCGTGGCGCACGACGACATCCTGGAGGAGCTGCGGGCGGCCCTGGCCGGGCTTGCGCCCATCAACGTCTACGCGGTGGAGACCACCCACCCGCAACTGGGCATCCCCACGCACTACAGCATAGCCCCCGGCTTGGCCTTCCGCGAACGGGACCGCAACCAGAGCCTGGGGCTGTTTGTGGGCCGCAAACTGGTGGAAGAAGCGGACGAAGCCACCGCGCGGCAAGGGTTGGACGTGCTGGCGGCAAGCTATCCCGGCGCGCACTTTTTGCCGTTTTTTGAAGGCCAGCTGGCCCTGCGCGCCCAGGACTGGAATACGGCCGCGTCCTTATTCGCCGCCGCCTGCCCTCTGCAGCCCGACCCGGACGCGCGCGCCCTGGCCACCTTTTATGGAGGCTATACCCAGACCCTGGCCGGGCGCTGGAAGGAAGCCATCCCCATCCTGGCCGCCGCCGCGGAGCTTTGCCCGGAAATGAAGGAATACGCCAACCTGCTGGGCGTGGCTAGGTTCAAGACCGGCGATTACGACGGCGCGGCCGCGGCCTTTGCCGCGGTGCTGCGGATGGACAAAGGCTCTGCCGTAGACCTGGCCAATCTGGGCCTGTGCGAAAAATTCCTGGGCAAAACAGCGGACGCCCGCGAGCACCTCTGGGCCGCCCTGGAGCTGGACCCCGGTCTGGACTTCGCCCGCCGCCACCTGGCTGAACTGGAAGAAAAGCAGTCTTAGGGCATTGCAACTTTGGATGCCCTGGCGGCTGCGCGAGCAGACACCCGCCGTGGAGGCGTAAGCGCACTATATTTGCGCTGGTAAGCGCCGAAACGAGCGTGCCGTAAACTTTGAGTAGGACTATTCTCAAAGTTAATCTGCGCTAAGGATGCGCCTGGCAGGGTTGGCGCCGGCGGACGCAGCCCGGCTGCGCGGCCGGGCCAGGGAGGCGTGGCTTGCCGCCCCGCTGGCCGCCCTTCAGGCGTAGTTTTACCACAGGCTGCGGGTCTGCACGCTGCACCGCGCGCTCTGGCCCGGCGTGAGGTCGGCGGCCTCCGCCGCCTGCAGCCGGATGCGCACGGGGATCAGGGCCTGCGGCGCATCGGTCACGCTCCTGTCGCGGGCAGGCGCGCCAAAGGCCCCCTCCGCGCTGCGGGCCGGGGCTTGCCCCGTCGCCGCAGGCGCAGCCGCCGCCAGTACGGCCTCCACGCTGCCCGTAAGCTCCGCGCCGCTCTGCTCCAGGCGCACGGCGCAAGGTTGGCCGGGCTTGATCCGGCGGGCGTCCTCGGCGGCAAAATAGGCCTGGACCCAAAAACCGCCGGCCGCCTGTTCCCCACGCGGCAGCAGCAGCGCCACGGGTTCGTCCTTCGTCGCCGTCCGCCCAGGGACCGTGAGCACCCGCAGAACCCTGGCGTCCTGCGGCGCATAGAGGGCCGTATCCGCCACGGGCACGGGCATGGGCACGACGCTGCCGCCGCCAGGGCGCTGCCCATAGCGCCCGCGCGAGGCCGCCTCCTTATAGCGCAGCAGTTCATTGCGCACCCGCCCCAGTTCCTGATCCAGGGCCGCCCTGGCGCGGCTGGCCTCCTCAAAGGCGGTTACGGCCCGTTCCATGGCCGCGCGGGCTTCGGCCTCGGCCCGCTGAGCCGCAGCGTAGGCACTCTGCCCCGCCGCACGCGGCCCGCCCTGGCTGTCCAGCCCGCGCAGGTGGAGCTGGGCGCGCACATGGGCGGCCACGCGCTCCTGCCGCTGCCGCTGCCGGGCGTCTTCCTCGTTTCGGGCCTGGGCCAGACGGCGCACCATATCCCGCTCCGCCGCTTCCGCGTCCTTAAGGCGCGCGGCGGTCTCTTCTCTGCCGGGGGGCCCCGCCATGCGCCGCAGGCCGTCGGCCTCGCGCGCGGCCTCGGCCAGGCGGCGGTTATAGTCGGCGGCGTCCAGCCGGGCCAGCACCTGCCCCCGGCGCACCTCCTGCCCCTCCGTCACGGGCACGTCCACGACGCGGGCCGTATACTGCGGGGCCACGGTAAGCACCATGCCGTCCAGCACCGCACGGACGCTCTCCAGCCGCCCGGCTTCCGCCCACAGCCAGGCAGCGCCCAGGGCCAGCAGCACCAGAATCCACAGCGGCAACAGCCGCAGCCAGAGCGGAGCTTTGCTCCTGACGGCTTTGGGCATGGACAGATAGACGGGTTCGCTCATACGGACTCCTGCGGGGCGGGAAGAATGCCGAGGCCCCGCTCCGCCCTATGCAGATACCGTACCAGGGGCACTTTACAAGGCCGCCAGGGGCGCATACAACGACGCTGGTGCGGGCCTGCGAGGGCCCCGCGTCAAATATTCGCCGGAGGCTTGTGGATGCTGGCTAAGACGATACTGCGACTGAGCGCCCTGCTCTGCCTGGGCGCGCTGGTGGGCTGCGGCAGCACGCGCCCGGTGACGGTGGTGCAGAAGGACCAGTTTGTCCGCATGGCCCATGAAATGCCCAAGGAACTGCAGGCCCGCAACCTTCTGGATAAGGACGGCTCCTATGTGGCTCCCTTTTCCTTCGCCGGCTTCAGCGACTACGGCGAAACCCTTTTCCGCCGCCTGTCGCCTTCCTTCATGAAGGCGGATACCGCCCACGACGTCTACCTGGGGGCCACCTTTGCGGCCACCCTGCAGCCGGACAGCCGCGTCAAACGTTGGTCCAACGGCTTTGCCATCAACCACGCCACCCAGAAAGTGACGGTGAACATGGTGGCCATTGCAGATTGGAACAACGACGGCGAGGACGAATGGATCGTCTCCTGCCTGGTGGAACCCAAATGGGGCGGGCGCACGCGCACCTATTATGTGCTGGTGCCGCCGCCCCGCTCGGACAAAGAAACGCTCAAGGGCACCCTGGCGGCCATTTACGAATGCTTCGGCCTGGCCTGCAGCCTCTATGTGCGCGACAGCCGCGTCATTGAGCGGGATGCGGCCGATCCCCTGGCCCCGCCCACCATTGTGCAGGATGTGGTGCCCGGGCTCCAGCCCGTGACGGAACCGCCCAAAACCGGCGGCCCGGACAAGGGCGGCCTGGAAGAACGCAACCTGTAGCGGCCCTGCGGCGGCAAGCCCCTTGCCTCCGGCAACCGCAGGCCCCGCCCCGGCGCAGTTTGCGCTCTTGCGCGGCGCGTGGTCAGGCGCTGCCGCCCCTGGAGCAGATTAAAACTGTGCGAACAGGCATACTCAAAGTTTACGGCACGCTCGTTTCGGCGCTTACGCCTCCACGGCGGGCGTCTGCTCACGCAGCCGCCAGGGCATTGCAACGTTGCAATGCCCTACTCGTTTATCGCCAGCAAAGGCGGCCGTTCGTAACCGCCCTGCAGGCCGCGCGGGCTGAGCACAATCTGCCAGACCTGCAGATCGCGGGCGCGGAAGGCCCCGGCGCAGCTCAACAGGTAATACTGGAACATGCGCGCCACCTTGTCCGAGCAATGGAAGGCCCCGACCGCGCGTCCCTGCGTAAAGTTGCGGGCCCAGGCCATGAGGGTTTTATCGTAGTTGGCACCGAGGTTGTGCCAGTCTTCCATGACAAAACGGCCGGCGACGGCCTCGCCGATGCGGGCAATGCTGGGCAGGATGCCGTTAGTGAAGATGTACTTGTTGATCCAGGGGTCTACCGAGCGCATGGTCTTGTTGGCCCCGATGGTGTGCAGCAAAAAGAGGCCGTCGGGCACGAGCAGGCGGCGCACCGTATTCATGAATGTCTTATAGTTCTTATAGCCCACATGCTCAAACATGCCCACCGAAACCACGCGGTCATAGGCGCCGGAAAGGGAGCGGTAGTCCTCCAGCAGCCATTCCACGTCCAGGCCCCGGCTGTTGGCGCGGGCGTACTCCACCTGCGCTTTGGAAACCGTAACCCCGGTGACGCGCACGCCGTATTCCCGCGCCATGTAACGGCCCAGGCCGCCCCAGCCGCAGCCGATGTCCAGCACGCGCATGCCGGATCTGAGCCCCAGCTTGCGGCAGATAAGGTCCATCTTGTTGCGCTGGGCCTCCGCCAGGCTTTCCGCGCCTTCCCACAGGGCGCAGCTGTACTGCATGGCCGGGTCCAACATGGCCGTGAACATGTCGTTGCCGAAATCGTAGTGCTGCACGGCCACCATGCGCGCCCGGCCCACCCGCTGCAGATTGCAGAGCGTATAGGCCAGAACGCCCAGCAGCACGGGCGGGCTGAAGCGGAAGCGCCGCTCCAGACCGCCGCTGAGGATGCGGTAAAAAAAGGCGTCCAGGGCTTCGCAATCCCACCAGCCTTCCATATAGGCCTCTCCCAGGCCCAGATTGGCGTTGCGCAGCACTCTGGCGTAGAGCTTGTCGTTGTGAACTTTGATGTCCCAGGGGCGGGAACCGTTGATGGTCACGTCCACTGAGGCAAGCATCTTCCGGATGTAGGACTGGAACATGGCGTTTCCCTCGTGTGACGGCGCCGCCCGACGCGCTGCCGAGGCCCGCTGCCGGACGCGGGGCCTGTGACGGCCCCTTTTTTTGCACCTACATCCAACACGAAAAAATGACAACCCGCCCAGGGGCAGGTTCACGCCCCGCCGCTTGCCTCCGGGCCCGCCGCCTGCATGGGCGCGGGGGCCCTGCCCGGCGCGGCCCGTAAGGCCGCCTGCAGGGTTTCCGTCGGCAAATCTGCAAGGGCTTCCACCACAGTCTGGTCAAAGCCCTGGTCCGCGCGCAGTTGCCGCACGGCCTCTTCCGGGCTCATGCCCACACGGTAGGAACGGGAGCTGGTCATGGCGCAAAAGGCGTTGACCACCGCAAGAATCCGGCCGTTGGCGTCAATGGCCGCACCCTGGAGACCGCGGGGGTGCCCGCTGCCGTCCATGCGCTCGCCCATGGCGTATACGGCTTCGGGCACGGGCAGGTCAAAGCGCAGATCGCGCAGCACCTGATAGGCGTATTCCGGCGCGCGCATGACCTGCTGCTGTTCCTCCGGGTTCAGCCGGCCTGTCTTGGTCAAGAGGTCGCGCGGCACAAACAGCCGCCCCACCTGTGAGACAAGGGAAGCCATGCGCAGGGTTTCGCCTGCCCGCTCTGAAAGCCCCAGGCGGGGCGTTAAGGCCTGCACCAGGCGCTCCATTTTCTGCGAATGCCCCACCAGATTGGGATCCACGCTTTCCACCGCGCGGATCAGGGCGGCCATGCTGCTGGCCTGACGGGCGCGTTCGGCCTCGGCCCGGCGGCGAAATTCCGTAATGTCCTGAAAAATGCCCACGCAACTGTTGGGGGCCTGGCCGCCGCCCTTCTGTTCGTCCTGCTCCGCAAAGGGGAACAGGGTCACGCGGTAAAGCCGGGCCGCTGCGCCCTCCCCCAGGGTTATCTCCAGGCTGCCTGCGGCGTCCTCTTTATCCACGCCCTGCGCCTTGCGCAGCAGACTCTGGGCCACCGGATCGGGCAAAAGCGCCGTCAGAAGACTGTCCGTCACCTCGTCTTCCGTGCGCCCCAGCATGCGGGCAAAGGCGGGATTGCACATCAGCGCCCGCCCCTGGCCGTCCACCAGCAAAAGCCCTGCCTGCAGGGAGGCGTTAACGCTGTCCAGAAGGGCCTTCTGCCGCTGGATGAGCACATACAACCCCTTGAAGTGCCGGGCCGTGGCCCGGTGCGCACGGCTGACCAGCATAGCCCAGACAAAGGCCAGCAACAGGGCCGCGCCCAGGCTGCCCAGAATCCCCAGGCCGTAGATCTGCTTTTTCTGTTGCAGCAACAGGCCTTCCACGCCGGCGGCCGGCGCTTCCGCCACAATGCGCCAGCCCAGGTCGGGCAGGGCGCTCTCCACCGCGTAAACCGGGCCCGCGCCCAGCGCGCCAGGGCGTCGCAACAAGACTGACGGGGCCGGGGCCGGGGCTTCACGGAGCGGCTCCAGGCGCACCGCGCCAGCTTCCACAGCCAGCGCCTCAGGCCCCTCCGCCCCCAGCTGAAGCAGCAGGGGCGCGAACAGGCGCTGCTGCTCTGGGCCGACAGTCAGGAACGCAGCCAGCGGACCGTCCATGGGCACGCTGACCAGCAGGGCGGCCACGGCGCGGTTCTTGCCGCCCTGCCCCAGCACTTCGTACAAAGGCGCGGCCACGTCCATGACCAGCCCGCCGCCCAGAGGACGCACAGGGCCGTAGCGCACGGCCCGCTGTTCCATGGCGCTTTGGGCCAGGGCCCACTGCGCCGCGCCCAGTTCGGGGGCGTCGGCGTCCGCCACCAGATTCTGCCCCTGCGGCCCGACGATGCGCGCCGCCGCCCACTGCCGTCCCCGGGCGGTATCGCGCAGCAGATCCCACAAATATTCCTTTTGCTCCGCCAGACCGGCCACGGCCGCATCGTCGCTCCGGGCGGCGTCGGGGGCGTCGAGCGCGGCGACGGAAGCGGGCGACAGCGCGCCCACGTCCACGGCATAGAGGCGGAATATTTCCGCCGCGCTCACAAAGCGGATCTGCTCCAGCAGGTTGGCCTCCCAGGCCCGGACGGCTTCCAGGGATTTGTCCACCCAGGCCTGCTGCGTATCGCGCTGGCCCGCCAGAATCTCCTGGGTCACGTTGCGCAGCTGCAGGCTGCAGAGCACATAGGCCACAGAGGCCGTCACCAGCAGCAGAAACAGGCCTGCCAGGGCCACCGCCATTTTTTTCAGCCGGTAGCGGTCGGGAACCTTTGTTGCGGAAAGTTCTGTACGCATAGTTCTCTCAACCCGTTGCAAATCCGGGGCTGCGGCCACAGCCGCCTCCCAGGGTTAGGGGGTTCGGGTCACCCGCAGGTGGGCCCAGCGGCCCTGTTCGTTGACCGAATACTGCGGCCGGTACTGGCGCAGCCGGTTGTGGGGCAAAACGGCGTTACTGAGATTATCCAGAATATAGGCCGTATCGTCCATATAGACGGCCAGCACCGCGTGCCCCAGGTTGCGGACGGTGTCGCGCACTACTACAATACGCATGGTTTCGGGCGCAACGCCCAGTTCTTTGAGGGTAAAATACTTGACGATGGCGTAATCCTCGCAGTCGCCGGAGCGGCGCAGGAATTCCGCCGGGATGGCCCAATAATCCTCCTTACCCCATACGTCCCTGTCCTCCCGGTACGGCCAGGTGTTCCAGAAGCTGTTGACGTAGCGCAGCAGGGCCATCCCTTGCTTCCCGGCGGCCCCGGCCCGGAACTGCCCCCAGGTGACGCCCCTTTTCAGCGCCCGGTCGGACGTAAAAATGGAATTTTTGGCGTTGCGCCGGAGCAGCTCCAGCCAGCCGGGCAGGGAGGACAGGGGACGTTTGAACTCCACTGTGCCGAACAGGCGCACCGTTTTGCGCGGGGGCGCAGACGGCGCGCTGGCCCGCGACGCCTCCCGGACGACGGACGGGGCGCTTTGCTGCCGGGCGAGCGCCTCCAGCGCCGCAGCAGGGAGGGAAGACCGAACCGGCGACGGCGAAGCGGGGGGCGGCGTCTGCGCTGTGGGGGTCTGGGCCGCAGATGCCTGGGAAGACGCCTGCCCTGCCGGCAGCGCCGGGGCTGCAGTATCCGCAGGCTGCGGTGAAGCCGGTTTGTCCGGCTGCACGGCGGCTGACGCAGCGTCAGCGGCGTCTGCAATCTTCGGAACAACCGACGCCGGAGCGGGAAGCGGAACGGGGGAAGGCTCCTGCGCTGCCGCAGGCGCAGGGGCGGGGGCCCCGCGCGCCGCACGCGCAGAGGCGGCGGAGACGCTGGCCGGCGAAACGGCGGGCTCGTCCGCGCGCACCGCCAGACCAGGCGGATCTTCCCGCGCGGCCTGCACGTCCCGACCCCATTGGGGCGCAAGGCCCACGCACCAGAGCAGGAGGGGAAACAGAAAAAAAATCCCGGTCAGGAGCGCAACGACTCCGGACCGGGAATAACGGCGCTTCATAGGCGGTCCACGGGCGGCTGGATTGCAGGGGCGTACCCCCTACTCTGCCATTGGCCGGAGCGGAAGGCAACGGCTGGGGGGCGACAAACATCCGCTCTCTCCGGCTGGGCGACGCATCCCCCACACGCTGCCGGCGGCTGCGGGGGTTTCCCACAGCCGCCGGGTGAACCTGCTGCCGGAGGCAGGGCTTTCTTTTTACTGCCGTACATTAAAGCAGATTAACTTTGAGAATATGCATTCTCAAACTTTACGGCACGCTCGTTTCGGCGCTTAACAGCGCAAATAAATTGCGCTTACGCCTCCAGGGGGCGCCTGCTCACGCAGCCGCCAGGGCCTTTCAAAGTTGCATGCCCTAAAAAGCGGGCATGATGCCCTTGGGCACCAGCACTTTTTCAATATACGCCTTCACTTCCGGGGACTGCACGGCCTTGACCAGGGCCTTGGCCTTGGGGCTGTCCTTATCCGCCGCGCGCACCACAATAATATTGGCGTAGGGGGATTCGCTGCCTTCCATGGCCAGCGCGTCCCGGGCCGGAATAAGGCCCGCCTCGCCCGCAAAGTTGGTGTTGATGACGGCGGCGGTCACGTCCTCCAGGGTGCGGGGCAGCTGGGCGGCGTCCAGCTCATGGATTTTGAGGTTCAGGGGGTTCTTGGTGATGTCGGCCACGGTTGCCAGCGCACCGGGCTTGACGCTGATGACGCCCTTGGCCTCCAGCAGGCGCAGGGCGCGGGCCTCATTGGTGGGATCGTTGGGCACGGAAATGACGTCGCCCTTTTTGAGCTGGTCCAGCTTCTTGATTTTTTTGGAATAGATGCCCAGAGGTTCAATGTGCACCTTGGCGATGGACACGAGCCCCAGGTTCTTTTCCTTATTCATATTGTCCAGATAGGGCTGATGCTGGAAAAAGTTGGCAAAAATCTGCTTGCCGGCCAGGGCCATGTTGGGCTGCACATAATCGGTAAAATCCTTGAGCACCAGGTTGTAGCCTTCCTTGGCCAGCAGGGGTTTGGCCACCAGCATGATGTCCTTGTGGGGGAAGGGCGTGACGCCCACCACAATATCTTCGGCCGCCTGAGCGGGAAGGGCCATGGCCAGCAGCAGCACCAGCGAAGAGAGCAGACGTTTCATACGGACTCCTTTGAGCAGAAGGTGAAAGCCGCGCCTCAGCGCAGCAGTTTGTAGAGCAGATTGCAAAGGCCCTGGATGACCAGCACCAGCACGCAGAGGATCACCACGGAATACACCATGATGTCCACCTGGAAGCGGTTGTAGCCGTATTTGACGGCCAGGTCGCCCAGGCCGCCGCCGCCCACAGTGCCAGCCATGGCCGAATAGCCCAGCAAGGTGATGGCGATGACCGCCACGTTGAGCACAATGGAAGGCAGGGCTTCGGGCAGCAGCACGCGAAAGATGATCTGCCCGTTGCTGGCCCCGAAGGAGCGCGCCGCTTCGATGACGCCCTTATCCACTTCCAGAAAACAGCCTTCGATCAGCCGGGCCACAAAGGGAGCCGCCGCCACTGTAAGGGGCACAATGGCCGCCGCGCTGCCGATGGAGGTGCCCACCACCAGGCGCGTGAAGGGGATGATGGCGATAAGCAGAATGATGAAGGGGAAAGAGCGCAGCAGATTGACCACAAAATCCACCGCCTGATAGACAGGACGGCAGGGCCGCAGGTTCATGAAGGGGTTGGTCACGATCATGAGAATGGCCAGCAGAAACCCGCTCGCCAGGGAAAATACGGTGGAGAGCAGCACCATCTGCAGCGTCTCCCAGGTGGCGGCGACGATTTCCGGCCACTTGTCCAGCAAGCGCTCCCACAGGGGCCAGAAAACCTGCGCCGCCGCGCCCATGCCAGCCAGTTGCTCAGTCATGCGCCGCCTCCCCGGCTTCTTCGGGACCGTCCAGAATCTCCCAGTACAGGCGGTTCTCCTTCAGGTAGCGCAGCACGGCCTCCCTGTTGCGGTCCGAAACGTTGATGATCAGAAAGCCGAACACGTCGTCCAGGTAGCGCTCCAGCTTGCCCCCCACAATGGAAAAATCCAGATTCAGAGTCCGGGCCATGTGGGTGATGACCGCCTGCTGCGAAATCTCGCGCGGGAACATGAGCCGGATGTTGGTGCCGCCGGGAATGAGGGTGTATTCGTTGTCCGCAAAGGCCTGCATGTCTTTGCCGGGCGCGAGGAAGAGCTCCTCCGTGCGCCCCAGGCCCACGGTGCGGCCGTTGTCCAGCAAAAGCAGACTGTGGCAGAGGCGCTTGACCACCTCCATCTGGTGGGTGACCATAACGATGGTCAGGTGCAGGCGCTTGTTGATGTCCTCCAGGAGGTCCAGGATGGAGGCCGTGGTCTTGGGGTCCAGGGCCGAGGTGGCCTCGTCGCAGAGCAGCACCTGCGGGTTCAGGGCCAGGGCGCGGGCAATGCCCACGCGCTGCTTCTGCCCGCCGCTCAGGCTCTGCACCCGCTGCCGGGCCCGGTCCGCCAGGCCCACCAGCTCCAGCAGCTCCATGACCCGTTCACGCGGGTTGCCCTTGTGCCAGATGGACAAGGGAAAGGACACGTTGTCAAAAACATTCTTGCGGGCCATGAGGTTGAAATTCTGAAAAATCATGCCCATCTTGCTCTGCAGCTCGCGCAGACGGCGCCCTTCCAGGCCGGCCACCTCCACGCCCATGACCTTGACGCTGCCCTTCTGGTACGGCTCCAGGCCGTTGAGACAGCGCAGCAAGGTGGATTTGCCCGCGCCGGAATGCCCCACGATGCCAAAAATTTCGCCTTCGTGCACGCACATCTCAATATTGTGCAAGACCTCGTGCGCGCCGTAGCTCTTACAAAGACCGCTGACCTCTATCATCCGCCTTCTGCCTGCTGCTGAACCTCAATACAGATATCCCAACCCACCGCCCTTTTTACGAAAAAATGGCGATCCCGCTGCGAACCGGCGGGACAGACCAACAAAGCCGCCCCGCCGTCCGCGCGTCTATTTGCCGAACAGAATTTCCTGATAATTGGGCAAGGGCCACAAATCGTCGGCCACGCGGGTTTCCAGCTGATCCGCGTAGCGGCGCACTTCCAGCATCTGCGGCAGCACGTCGTTGCAGTAGCGGCGCGCCGCGTCCATGCCCAGGCCCTGGGCCTCCACGTCCGCCAGCACTGCTTCCAGCCGCCCGCAGGCGTCCTGCAGGCCGCGCAGGCACTCGGTCACCTCGTCCAGGGTGCGGGTGCGGGCCTCCTTGCCCACGGCCTGCATCTGCGCCGCCGTGGCGGCCAGCTCCCCCTGATAGCGCATGCCCGCGGGGAAGATGACGGTGCGGGCCATGCGGATGACCAGGTTGGCCTCGGTGCGCACGCTTTTGCAGTACTGCTCCAGGTAGATTTCCTGCCGGGCCTTGAGCTCCGCCCGGTTGAGCACGCCGTGCTTTTCATAGAGGTCAACAACCTCAGGCCGGACCAGCTCAGGCAAGGCCTCAGGCGTGTTGCGCAGATTGGGCAGGCCGCGGCGTTGGGCCTCCTTGTGCCAGACTTCGGAATAGCCGTCGCCGTTAAAGATGACCGCGCTGTGCTCGTCCATAACGTGACCGATAAAGGATTCCAGCGCGGCGTTAAAGGGCGTGCCCGCGGCCAGCTTCCGTTCCAGCCAGTCGGCGGCGAAGCCCAGGGAATCCGCCATCATGGCGTTGAGCGCCGTAATGGAGCCGGCAGCAGACTGGCTGGAGCCCAGGGCCCGGAACTCAAAGCGGTTGCCCGTAAAGGCCACGGGGCTGGTGCGGTTGCGGTCGCCGGGGTCCGCGGGCAGGCTGGGCAGGGTATCCACGCCCAGGTTAAGGGCCCGGCGCTTTTTGCCGCTGGCGGCTTCCTCCACCCTTCCGGCGCGGAAGGCCTCAAAGACCTCCGTGAGCTGGTCGCCCAGAAAGATGGACATGATGGCGGGCGGGGCCTCGTTGGCGCCCAGGCGGTGGTCGTTGCCGGCGCTGGCCACGGTGGTGCGCAGCAGGCCGCCGAACTTGTGCACGGCGCGGATCATGGCCGCGCAGAAAACCAGAAACTTGGCGTTGGCGTGCGGGGTCTCGCCGGGGTCGAACAAGGTGCCCAGCTCGGCGTTGCCGATGGAATAATTGAGGTGCTTGCCGGAGCCGTTGACGCCCGCAAAGGGCTTTTCATGCAGCAGGCATTTGAGGCCGTAGCGCTTGGCCACGTTGCGCAGCATGGACATGGTGATGTGGTTGTGGTCCACAGCCAGGTTGCTGACCTCGTAGAGGGGCGCGATCTCGTACTGGCTGGGGGCCACCTCGTTGTGGCGGGTGCGCACAGGCACGCCCAGCTTGTACAGCTCCCGCTCCACTTCCATCATGTAGGAAAGCACGCGCTGCGGGATGACCCCGAAATACTGGTCGCTGAATTCCTGGCCCTTGGCCGGACGCGCGCCGAACAGGGACCGCCCGGCGATCTGAATGTCGGGCCGGGCGAAGTTGAAGTTGTGGTCAATGCAGAAGTATTCCTGCTCCAGCCCGGCGTAGGAAACCACGGGGTGCTCGGTCTCTTCGTTAAAGAGGCGCAGCACGCGCTGGGCCTGGCGGTTGAGAGCCTGGGCCGAGCGCAGCAGGGGCGTCTTTTTGTCCAGGGCCACGCCTGTCCAGGAAAGGAACATGGTGGGGATGCACAAAAACGTGCCGTTGGGATTCTCCATAATATAGGCGGGGCTGGTCACGTCCCAGGCCGTGTAGCCGCGCGCCTCAAAGGTGGAGCGCAGGCCGCCGGAAGGAAAGGAAGAGGCGTCCGGCTCACCCCGGATGAGCATGGAGCCGGAAAATTCGGCAATGACCCCGCCGTTGCCGTCGGGCATCAGAAAGCTGTCGTGCTTTTCCGCCGTCTGGCCCGTAAGGGGATAAAAAATGTGGGTGAAGTGGGTAGCCCCCTTCTCAATGGCCCAGTCCTTCATGACCGCCGCCACGGTGTCGGCGATGGCGGGGTCCATGCGTTCGCCGAATTCAATGGTCTTGCGCAGGGCCTTGTACACGCTTTTGGGCAGGCGCTCGCGCATGATCCGGTCATTGAACACGTTGCAGCCGAAAATCTCTGTGGGCTTGGTATCCGCAAAGTTGAGGGGGGCCGCTTCCGGCCGGTAGCCGGTGATGGCCTGAATGGCGTCGTATCTGGCGGTATTGCTGCTCATGACAGACCTCTTGCAGGAAAAGGGGGGATTGAGAAATGCGCTGCCGGGGAAAAGGCTCCCATCCGGGCGGCGTCAGAACAGCTGGCATGAAAAGCGCTGACCGCTGCTGACGCAAACGCCATAGCGGCAGGCGCGGCCCGGCTCTGCAACGCTGCGCCTGCGCGGGCGGCGGCCCTGGCCCAAACGCCTGCGCCAAAGCGCTGCCCAAAAGCTGAAGCCGAGCGCCCGCCGCGCCGTTGCGCTGGGGCCGGCCGCCCAGACCAAACAGACAAACCGGGCGGACCGGGCGGGCGCCGCCCTTGCGGCGGGCCCCCGCCCGCAGCGCACGGCGTCAGTTGACGCTCACGATTTCTATCTCAAACATCAGGCTCTTGCCCGCCAGGGGATGGTTGGCGTCCAGGGTAATTTCTTCCGGGCCCACTTCCGTGATGGTCACGTCCATCTGGCCCTGCTCGTTGGAAAGCTGCAGGGGCACGCCCACATTAAGAGGAATGTGGTCCGGCACCTGGGCGCGGGGCACGGTGAAGATCAGCTCCGGGTCCGCCTCGCCGTAGGCGTCTTCAGGGGCGATGGTCACGCTGACCACGTCGCCGGCCTCATGGCCTTCCACGGCGCTTTCAAAGCCCGGGATGAGCATGCCCTGGCCCTGCACGAATTCCAGGGGATCGCGCTCCCGCGAGGAATCGAATACCGTGCCGTCGTCAAGGGTGCCCGTGTAGTGCGCGCGCACCGTGTCGCCTTTTTTAATGCCCATAACTACTCCGTTGTCTGGGGCGGGCCGCCGCCGGCCAGCTCGCCGGCCGTGCAACGCGCCCTTGATGAAGATAGCAGAAAAACACGCCGCAGGCCTTCTGTCAATGCGGGCGGCCCTCAGCGCCAGGGCGAGCGCATCTTAATCTTTGAAGAAATGGGCCTCTGCGAAGTTTGGGTTCAAGATGGAGTGTAGCCCGCTCTTTTGGTGGGCATCTTTTGCGGCGTCCTTGCTTTAGCCAGAGAGAAGGCTATTCTCAGAATAATTGATCACCGGCAAACGCCAGCTTTCCCAGTTTGTTACCGGTGATTAATTAGAGGCGGCGCCCCTGATCCGGGCACTTGCGCCTGGCGCGGTTTTGGGCAATACTTCCGTTCCGAATCTGTAAGGGGAGCCTGACCATGCAAAAAGTAAAAAAAGTCGTTCTTGCCTATTCCGGGGGCCTGGATACCTCCGTCATCCTCAAGTGGCTTATTGAAACCCACCACTGCGAGGTCATCGCCCTCACCGCCGACCTGGGCCAGCCCGAAGACCTCTCCGGGGTGGAGGCCAAAGCCCTCAAAACCGGCGCTTCCAAGGCCTATGTGCTGGACCTGCGCGAAGAAATGGCCAAGGATTTCGTCTTCCCCATGATGCGCGGCGCGGCCCGCTACGAGGGACGCTACCTGCTCGGCACCTCCATCGCCCGGCCGCTCATCGCCAAGGCCCTGGTGGACGTCGCCCGCAAGGAAGGCGCGGACGCCGTGGCCCACGGGGCTACGGGCAAGGGCAACGATCAGGTCCGCTTTGAGCTCGCCGTAAGCGCCCTGGCCCCGGATATCCGGGTCATCGCTCCCTGGCGCGAGTGGGAGCTTATGTCCCGCACGGCGCTCACCGCCTTTGCCGCAAAGCACGGCATCCCCATTTCCAGCGGGGCCAAGCGCTACAGCATGGACGCCAACATGCTGCACACCAGCTTTGAAGGCAGCGAGCTGGAAAACCCCGGCAACGAACCGGACGCTTCCTGCCACGAGCGCTGCGTGCCTGTGGAGCAGGCCCCGGACACGCCCGAAATCGTCACCGTGGATTTTGAACGCGGCAACCCCGTGGCCGTCAATGGAGAGCGCCTCTCCCCGGCCGCAATCATCCGCGTGCTGAGCGAAATGGCCGGGCGCAACGGCATCGGCCGCGACGACATGGTGGAAAACCGCTTTGTGGGCATGAAGTGCCGCGGCGTGTATGAAAACCCGGCCGGCACCCTGCTCTACAAGCTGCACCGCGATCTGGAAGGCATCTGCATGGACCGCGAGCTGCTCGGCATCCGCGATATGCTGGCCGTGCGTTACTCCCAGTGCGTGTACAACGGCTTCTGGTACTCGCCGGAGCGCGAAGCCATGCAGGTCTTTATGGATAAGGCGCAGGAAACGGTCACCGGCAGCGTGCGCGCCAAGCTCTACAAAGGCGGCGTCTGGCCCCTGGCCCGCACCTCGCCCCTCTCGCTCTTTTCCGAGGATCTGGCCACCTTTGAAGGCGGCGACTACGACCACAAGGACGCGGCGGGCTTCATCCGCCTCAACAGTCTGCGCCTGCGCCAGTTCGCCGCCGTGCAGCGCAAGCTGGGCGCATAGGCCGGAGGCGGCATGAGCACCAATCAGAGCTGGGGCGGACGCTTTGCCGAGGGCCCGGCGGAGGCCGTGGCCCGCTACACGGATTCGCAGACCTTTGACCGCGCCCTCTACGCCCAGGATATCCGCGCTTCTCAGGCCCACGCCCGCATGCTGGGCCGCCAGGGCGTCATCACGCCCCAGGAGGCCAGCGCCCTGGTGGAAGGCCTGGAGCGCGTGCGGCGGGAAATTGAAGACGGCAGCTTTGTCTGGCGCTCCGAGCTGGAAGACGTGCACATGAATATTGAGGCGCGGCTTACGGAACTCGCCGGCGAGGTGGGCAAAAAGCTGCACACCGGCCGCAGCCGCAACGATCAGGTGGGGCTGACCTTCCGCCTTTTTGTGGCGGACAAGCTGCGCGCCTGGCAGGAGGGCGCCGCGACCCTCTGCGCGGTGCTGCTGGACAGGGCCGCGGAGCACCGCGACGTCATCCTGCCCGGCTGCACCCACCTGCAGCCCGCGCAGCCTGTTAGTCTGGCCCACCACCTGCTGGCCTACGCCTGGATGTTCCGCCGGGACGTGGAACGCCTTGACGACACCCTGGCCCGGGTGCGCGTCTCCCCCCTGGGCGCGGCCGCCCTGGCGGGCACCACCTACCCCCTGGATCCCGCAAGCGTGGCCGCAGAGGTGGGCTTTGCCGGCATCTACGGCAACTCCATGGACGCGGTTTCCGACCGGGACTTTGTGCTGGAGGCCCTGTTCGGCGGCTCCCTCGTCATGATGCACCTCTCTCGCCTGTGCGAAGAAATCATCCTCTGGGCTAACCCGGCCTTTGGTTTTGTGCGCCTGCCTGACGCCTACTCCACGGGCTCTTCCATCATGCCGCAAAAAAAGAATCCCGACGTGGCCGAGCTCATGCGCGGCAAGACCGGGCGCGTCTACGGCGCGCTGCTGGGCCTGCTGACGGTCATGAAGGGCCTGCCCCTGGCCTATAACCGCGATATGCAGGAAGACAAGGAAGGCTTTCTGGATGCGGACCGCACGGTCTCGTCCTCCCTGCGCATCATGGCCGGCCTGCTGGAGGAAATCGCCTTCCGGCCGGAGCGCATGCGCGAAGCCTGCAAGCTCGGCTTCCTCAACGCCACGGAGCTGGCCGACTATCTGGTGGGCAAGGGCCTGCCCTTCCGCGAGGCGCACCACATCACGGGCCAGGCCGTGGCCGCCGCCGAAAAGGAAGGCAAGGGCCTGGAAGAGCTGACCCTGCCGGAGCTGCAGGCCCTGGATCCGCGCATCGACGACGACGTTTACAGCGTGCTGGCCTATACGGCGGCCGTGCAGCGCCGGGAAACCCCTGGCGGCACAGGCCCCCATTCGGTCAGCCGGCAGCTGGAGCAGCTCAGGGGCTGGCTGGACCTCTTTCACACTTCCCCAAACAGTTGAGGGCCGCACAACCGCCCCGGTGAACCCCTATGCCGCACGCGCCGCACTTCCAGAACCTGCCAGAAAAGGAAGACCGCCCCTCTGCCCGTTGGCCCCAGTGGGCCGCGGCGCGGCAGCTGGACGACGCTTTGTGCGCGGCGGCCTACGAGGCTGCGCCGCCCCCGTGCCGCGCGGCCATAAAAACCGGACTGGCTCTGGCCTGCGCCCACTTTGGCCAGGGCGCGCAAAGCCGCACGGAAGCCGTGCGCGACGCGCAGCGCGGCTTCTGGCGGCGGGGCATAAGCCACGCCGCGCCCTGGGCTGTTGTCGCCTTTACTCCGGATTACGCCGCAGCGGCCCGCCTGGCGGCGGCCTGCGTGCCCGCCCTGCTGGCGGGCGTGCCCCTGGTGGGGGCCGCCTGCGTGGCGGAAGCCCCCCAAACCTGCTCCCCGCACCCGGCGGCTCTGGTCAGTCTGGAGCTCTCCGGCGTGGAAGACGTTTTTGTTCTGGACCTGACGGACCTCTGCCGCCTGCTGGAGGAATGTCAGCCAGGACCGGGGCGGCTTGTCCTGCTGCACAAAGGGGAACTGGACGCCGCGGCCCGCGCGGCCGAAGCCCTGGGCCTGCCCTGCTGGCAGGAACGCCGCGCCCCCTTGCTGGGCCTGCCCGTGCCCGAAGCCTTTGACCTGGACCTGCTGGCCTTTGCCCAGGGCGCTGCCCTGGAAGCCGCCCTGGAACCCACAGACCGTCGCCCGCCGGACGCCCTCTACCTCACCCCCGGCGCGGCCCTGGGGCACTGCCGCGAACGCCGCAGCGGGCCCTTCCCCTACAGCGGCGCTCCGGCCCTGACTCCAGGCTGTGAAGGCTTCTGGCTGCACCCCGGCCTTGATCCGGATTTTTTCCGCGTGCGTCGCCAGGCCTTCGGCCTTTTGTAAACCGCGCGTTTGCGCGCGCCCGGAGCCGTCATGTCCAGTCCATCTGCATCCATGGCCCAGATCCGCAATATCGGCATCATTGCCCACATCGACGCGGGCAAAACCACGCTCAGCGAGCGCATGCTCTTCTACAGCAGCAAAATCCACCGCATGGGCGAGGTGCACGACGGCGCAGCCACTATGGATTACATGCCGGAAGAGCAGGAACGCGGCATCACCATCATGTCGGCCTGCACCACCTGCCATTGGCGCGCAGCCACCATCAACCTGGTGGATACCCCCGGCCATGTGGACTTTACCATTGAGGTGGAACGCGCCCTGCGCGTCCTGGACGGGGCCGTGGGCGTGTTCTGCGCCGTGGGCGGGGTGGAGCCGCAGTCCGAAACGGTCTGGCGGCAGTCCGAGGCCTTCGGCGTGCCCAAGATCGCCTTTGTCAACAAAATGGACCGCCCCGGCGCGGATTTCGACGCCGTGCTGGCCGCCATGCACGCCCGCCTGGGGGCCAATGCCGCGGCCATCGCCGCGCCCTTGGGCCAGGGGGAGGATTTTCGCGCCGTGCTGGACCTGGTGCGGCAGGAAACCCTGACCTTCGACCCCCAGGACCAGGGCCGCACCGTGCGCCGCAGCCCTTTCACGCCGGAGGAGGCCGCCCTGGCCGCGCCCCGGCGCGAGGCCCTGCTGGAAAAGCTGGCCGAAGCGGACGAAACCTTCCTGACGCCCTATCTGGAGGGAAGTTACAGCCAGGCGGACATCCTGGCCGCACTGCGCCGGGCCACCCTGGCCCGGACGCTCACGCCCGTGCTCTGCGGTTCGGCCCTGCGCAATATGGGCGTGCAGCCCGTGCTGGACGCCGTGTGCGACTTTCTGCCCTCCCCCTTGGACGTGCCCGCCCCCGTAGGCCGGGACGCGGAAGGGCGTGAAGTTTCCGTACCGGCGGACCCGGACGCCCCGGCCGTGGCCCTGGTCTTCAAAGTGCTGCTGGAAAACGGCCGCAAACTGGCCTTCATCCGCCTCTACGCCGGACGCATCAAGGAGGGCGAAAGCCTGCGCAACACGGCGCAGGGCAAGGAGGATCGCCTGGGGCGCATCTATCGGCCCCACGCGGACCGGCGCGAACAGATCTCCGAGGCCGCGGCTGGCGAAATCGTGGCCGTGGTGGGGCTGCGCTCGGCCCACACGGGCGAAACATACACGGGGCACGGGCGGCGGATCTCTCTGGAAAGCATCGAATCCTACGCGCCGGTGCTCACCCGCGCTTTGGAGCCGCGCAATGCCGAGGAAGGCAAGATTCTGGATGAAGCCCTTGCCCGCTACAGCGAGGAAGACCCCACCCTGCGGGTGCAGACCGACGAGGAAAGCGGCGCGCGCATGGTCTCCGGCATGGGCGAACTGCATCTGGACGTGCTGCTGGAACGCATGCGGCGCGAATACGGCATCAGCCCCAGGGCGGGCAACCCGCAGGTGGTGCTGCGGGAGAGCGTCCGTGCTCAGGCTGACGCCGACGTGACCTTTGACCGAGAGCTCGGCAAGGAACGCCACCAGGGCCGGGTGGCCCTGCATGTGGCGCCCCGCCCGCGCGGCCAGGGCAACAGCGTGACCGTGGGCGACTTCCTGCCCGCCAAAGCGGAAGAAGCCCGCAAAATCCTGCCCCAGGCCTTGCTGGACGCGGCCCTGGAAGGCGTGCGCGACGCCTTGCAGAGCGGCGAGCTCACCGGCTGCCCCGTCACGGACGTGGCCGTGACCTTGACCAACGTCGTCCGGCAGGAAGGGCTGACCACCGCCCCCGGCTGTCACATGGCCGCGGCGCAGGGCCTGCGCGAGGCTTTGGCCGCGGCGTCGCCCGTGGCGCTGGAACCCTTCATGCAGGTGGAGATCGCCGCACCGGAGGATTTTCTGGGCGCGGCCATCAGCCTGTTCACGGGCTGCGGCGGCAAGGTGGAAAATGTGGAAGACCACGGCAGCCGCAAACTCCTGCGCGGCACGGCCCCCTTGCGGCGGCTGTTCGGTTTCTCCACGGCCTTGCGTTCGGCCACCCAGGGCCGGGCCGGGCTGGTGCTCAGCTTTGCCCGCTTTGACCTGCCCTGAGGCCCCCCATGCCGCACGCCAAAGCCAACGCCGCCCCGCGCGCCAAAAAAAGCCTGGGCCAGCATTTTCTTAAAAGCCCGGACGTCTGCACGCGCATCGCCGCCCTGCTGGACGCCGCCCCAGAAGACCGCATTCTGGAGATCGGGCCCGGCCCCGGCGCGCTGACCCGCGCTCTGGAGGCCCTGCCCCACGCCCGCCTGCTGCTGCTGGAAAAAGACCGCTACTGGGCTGCGGAACGCCAACGCGCGGCCACTCCGGGTACCCAGGCCGTGCTCACGGACGCCCTGCGTTTTGCCTGGCGGCGCATTACCCCCGGCTTCGCCTGGAAGGTGGCGGGCAATCTGCCCTACAATGTGGCCTCGCCCCTGATCTGGGACATTGTTTCCCAGGCCGCGGGGCTCACCCGCGCAGTGTTTATGGTGCAGAAGGAAGTGGGCCTGCGCCTGGCGGCCAGGCCCGGCAACGGACAGTACGGGGCGCTTTCGGTCTGGGTGCAGAGCTATGCGGCCCCGCGTCTGGAATTTACCCTGGGCCCGGGGGCCTTCAGCCCACCGCCCAAGGTGGATTCGACCGTGCTTTCCTTTACGCCTTTGCCGCTGGAGGCGCGCCCGGCGCGCCCGGCGCTTCTGGCCCGCCTGCTGCGCGTCTGCTTCCAGCAGCGCCGCAAACAGCTGGGGGGCATTGTGCGGCGCAGCGGCCAGGCCGGGCTGCCAGAAGCCTTGGCGGACGCAGGTATCGACCCCGGCTTGCGGCCCGAAGCCCTGAGCGTGGCCCAATTCCACCACTGGAGCTCTTTGTGGGCCGCTCGGCTTGACAAGCCTGGATAAAAAGTTTTGAGTATGTCCATATATGGCCCCGTTGCGCGCCGGGGAGCCGTTGCGGCATTTGCTCCGGAGCGGCATAAAGCGTAACGGCGGGAATCTTTCAGGAGGATATGCTGATGACAAAGGCTGATCTGGTAGAAAAAATCGCCGCCAAGGCCAACCTTACCAAGGCTGCCGCCGAACGCGCCCTCAATGCCTTTCTGGCCTCGGTTGAAGACGCTCTTGTCAAAGACGCCAAACTGACCCTCACCGGCTTCGGCACCTTTGCGGTGGAAACCCGTAAAGCCCGGCAGGGACGCAATCCCCGCACCGGCGATACCCTGACTATTCCCGCCTGCAAGATTCTCAAATTCCGCCCGGGCAAAATGCTCAAGGATTCCTTGAACTGACCGCTGCGCCGCCGGTTGCCCGGCGGCGTTGTCGTCTCGTCTCCGGGGCGCCGCATCGGCGGAGCCTTGGTGTAACTACCCTTTGGGCTTTTGTTACGACGAATTTTTTCGTCGTTTTCTGGCGTGCGGCTCTGCTTGTGGCATTTTAATTTTGAAATAGTTGGCGGCTGCGTGGGCAGACGCCCGCCGTGTAGGCGTAAGTGCAATTTATTTACGCCGTTAGACGCCAAACGTGTGTGCCGTAACCTTTGAGAATGCTTATTTGCAGCAGTAATCTGCGCTGAATTTTTGCCCAATTGTCCCTTGCATTTTATCCAGGGGCAGGATATAAGCACTCTTCAATTTTGTGGGCGTTTTTTCTGCGCCCGCCGCCGAAGGGGGTGATCTCTTTGCCCGGAGTTTTTCTGAACGACGACGACTACAACTTCGACATTGCGCTGCGCCGCTTTAAGAAGCAGGTGGAAAAGGCCGGCATTCTTTCTGAAATGAAGAAGCGCCAGCACTACGAAAAGCCCAGCGTCATGCGCAAGAAGAAGAAGGCCGCCGCCCGGAAGCGGCTGATGAAAAAAATGCGGAAGATGAACATGGCCTAGCGCCCCGCGCGGGCCTTGTACGTCCGGCCGTGCGGGAGGCTTTCGGGCTTCCCGCACTTTCTGCGTTCCCACACCTTCACCCCCACACCCGCCATGCCCCTCTTTGAACAAATTGATCAGGACTACATCCGGGCTTACAAAGCCAAGGACAGCGTCCGTCTGAATGTGTTGCGCCTGCTGAAAACCGCCGCCAAAAACCGGCTGGTGGAACTGAAGCGCCCCGGCGGCGTCCTTACGGACGCGGAGATGCTCCAGGTCGTCATCAAAGAAGGCAAACAGCGGCAGGACTCCATTGAGCAATACACCAACGCCCGGCGGCCTGACCTGGCGGAAAAAGAAGCCGCCGAATGGGCCATTCTGAAGGAATACCTGCCCCAGCCCCTGAGCGACGCAGAGTTGCACGCGATGGTGGAGGCCACCATCGCCAAAGTGGGGGCCGCTTCCCCCAGGGATATGGGGCGCGTCATGACGGCCATCATGGCCGAGTATGCGGGCCGTGTGGACGGCAAGATTCTGTCCGCGGCCGTCAGGCAGCGTCTCCAGGGCTGAGCGCGGCGCGTTTTCCGGCATCCCTTTCAAGAGCTGCGACGCGCAGCGGCAGCAGCCCCGCGTTGTCAGTGATGGCGCGCTTGCCGTGCAGCCCTGCGGATATTCCGGCGGCCACGCGACCTGAAATGTGCCTACGGCACGGCGCTGCGAGCTGGCGCAGTACTGCTGCATGGTCGGGAGCATTTCTCCCCTGAAATGTTCTGACAACTGCGCAGGCAGTCGCCGCGAAAAGCCGCGCGCGCGGTTCAGCCGCGCTGGCAAGCGCCAACGCGCGCATCCTGCGGCCCGTGCGAAGGTGCTGCGCAGGTTCGATATGTTCCAACTGCGCCGCAGCACAGGCGCTGCGCGCCCCGCACGCCGCGCGGCAAACCACCAGGGCGCGCGGCTTTTCGCGGCCGCACCCCGCCCGCCGGAAGGCGCATTCCTCGGCGCTGTGCGCCGTACACGGTTCCACAGAAAATTGCCCTGCGCTCCTGCGCCCGGTTAATTCTTTCGAGGCAGTCGCATGATCCATGCCCGCACGCTGCAGTCCCTGGAATTTTCTTGCATAACCGAATACCTGGCCGCCTGCTGCGTTTCTGACGTAGGGCGGCAGCGCGCCCTGAGCCTCGCGCCCCTGCCCGACGCCGCTGCAGTAACCCACGCTGCGCGCCTGTATGAGGAAGCGGCCGTCTGGGCCGCCACGCCGCTGCCTGGGGGGGCGGCCTTCAGCTTCGGCGCTTTTCCCGATGTGAGCGGCCTGCTGCACAGCATGGACGCCCCCCGCGCGCCCCAGCCGGATGTGGACGCCTTCTGGGCCTTGCGCCAGGTGCTGCGGCTGGCGCGGGACGCTCACGCCGCCATTGCCGTGCCCGACGCGCCGGACCGCTGGCCCCACCTGCTGGCCCTGGCCCAGGCCGCGCCCCTGCCTGTGCAGCTTACCGCCGCCCTGCTGCGTTGCGTTTCGGACGACGGCCTGCTGCGCGACGAAAGCTCGCCGGAGCTCTACCGCCTGCGCACGGAGCTGCGCCGTCTGCATCAGAACTGCATGCGCAAGGTCAAGGATTATGCCCTGCAGTACAATATGCTGGCCTACCTGCAGGACGAATTCATGACCCTCTCTTCGGACCGCTATGTGCTGCCCCTCAAAGCCAATTTCAAAGGCCGCATGCAGGGCATCATCCACGATTGGTCCCAAACCGGCGAAACCTGCTATTTTGAGCCCATGTTCCTGGTAGAGATCAACAACCGTCTTCAGGAACTCAAACGCGAGGAGCGCGAGGAAGAACGCAAGGTTCTTGCCTACCTGCGCGACCTGCTGGCGGCGGAGCTTCCCGGCGCGCGCGCCGCGCTGGACCTTCTGGCTGCGCTGGATATCCTTCAGGCCAAGCGCGTTCTGGCCCAGCGGCTTCATGCCCGCTGCCTGCCCCTGGCCCCGGTGGAGGAAGGCATCCAGCTGCTGGAGGCCCGCCACCCCCTGCTGGCCCTGCGTCAGACGGAGACGCCCTCCGTCGGCGGTTCGGCCGCCCCGCGCGAGAACGTGCGGCCCCTGGACATCGTGCTGCGCCCCGGCGAGCGCGCCCTGGTCATCACCGGCGGCAACGCCGGCGGCAAAACCGTGTGCCTCAAAACGCTGGGCCTCATTGCGGCCATGACGTTGAGCGGCCTGCCCGTGCCCGTGGGCAAGGGTTCGCACCTGCCCTGGTTCAGCCGGCTGGACGCCTTTATCGGCGACGAGCAGAGCCTGGCGGACAACGTTTCCACCTTCACGGCCCAGATTGAGCATCTGGCCAAGGCCTGGAAGCACCTGGACGCCAGCGGCCTGGTGCTGCTGGACGAATTCGGCGCGGGCACGGATCCGGCCCAGGGCGCGGCGCTGGCCCAGGCGGTACTTGACGAATTGCTGGACAAACATACCTTTGTGCTGGCGGCCACGCATTTTCCCGCACTCAAAAGCTACGCCCTGACCCGCGAGGGGGCCAGGGCCGCTTCCATGCTCTTCGACCCGCAGAGCAAAAAGCCGCTGTTCAAACTGGCCTACGACCAGGTGGGCGCCAGCCAGGCGCTGGATGTGGCGCGCGAGCACGGCCTGCCGGAGGGCATTATCCGCCGGGCCGAGCACTATCTGCTCCAGGACGGCCAGGACGCCACGGCCCTGCTGACCCGGCTCAACGCCCTGGCAGCGGAACGTGAAGCCGAGCTCGCCGCCCTGCGCGCCGCAGAGGAAAAAGCCTGCAACCAGGCCCGGCAGGACCACGAGCGACTGGAGCGGGAACGCGCCGCCCTGCACGACGCAGTGCGGGCCAAGGCCGGGGAGCTCATGCGCGCCTGGAAGGAAGGCCGCGCCACCCACAAGCAGGCCTTAAAAGAAATGTCCCGCCTGCGGGCGGAGCTGGCCAGCCCCGCCGTTGCGGAGGCCTCGGTGCTGCCCGTGCCGCAGGCCTTCACGCCGGGGCAGCAGGTGCTGCACACGGCGTTCAACAAGCGCGGCGTGGTGACGGACGTGGACGCGCGCCGCCAGCGGGTGCGCCTGGATCTGAACGGCGTAAGCCTGTGGGCCGCCATGAAGGACGTGCGCCTGCCCGGCGCATCAGCCGCCGCACCGCCCCAGCCCGCCTCCGGGCGGTCAGGCCGCGTGCCGCTTTCCGGCAGCGAACCCGCCTCCTTGAGCCTGGACTTGCGCGGCCAGCGGGCCGACGCGGCCCTGGCCGAGCTGGAGCGTTTTCTGGATAAGGCCCTGCTGGCGGGCTTTGCCGAAGTGGAAGTGGTGCACGGGCGCGGCACGGGCGCACTGCGCCGCCAGGTGCACGAATTTTTGCGCGCTTCGCCGGCCGTGGCCGGATTTGCCGTTGCCCCCGAAGACCGCGGCGGCGACGGCATGACCATCGTCCGGCTGCGCTGATCCGCCCCGCCCGGCGGGAAGGGCCCGCCGTGGCCGCCGCGCTGCTGCAAACCGCGCGGGCCAAACAATTGCCCCAGGTGGAACGTCGCCGTCATGCAATCCAAAGATGCCATTCGCGCCATCAAAGAGCGCCTCAACATCGTGGACGTGGTGCGCCGCTATGTGGAGCTGAAGCGCAACGGCCCGCGCTGGATGGCCCCCTGCCCTTTCCACCAGGAAACCAAGCCCTCCTTTTCCGTCAATGAAGACCAGGGCCTGTTTTACTGCTTTGGCTGCCACGCCTCAGGTGACGTTTTTGATTTTTACAGTCGCATCAATGGGCTGGACTTTAAAGAGACACTTGAACAATTGGCGGCGGAAGCGGGCGTTGCCCTGGAGAGCGGCCCCGCCGACCCCCGGCGGCAGGGGGAGGAAAGGCGGCGGCGCTCCGCGCGGCAGCAGATGCTGCGCATGTACGAGCTGGCGTCGGCGCATTTTGCGGCCGCGCTGCGCGGCCCCGCGGCCGCCGCTTGCCGGGCCTATGTGGAACGGCGCGGCCTCAGCGCGGAAATTGTGGAGCGCTTCGGCCTGGGCTGGGCCGCCCAGGAATGGCAATCCCTGGGCGAGGCCCTGCGCCGCGCCGGCTTTGACGAGCGCATGGCCGTGGAGGCCGGGTTGCTGGGCCGCTCGGACAAGGGACGGGCGTACGACCGCTTCCGTGGGCGGCTTATCTTTCCCATCAAAAACCTCTCCAACCAGATCATTGCCTTCGGCGGGCGGATCATCGACGACGCGGACGAGGCCAAGTACATCAACAGCGCCGATACGCCCCTGTACAAAAAAGGCGAACACCTTTACGGCCTGGCCCAGGCCCGGCGGGGCATCGTCACCAAGGGGGAGGCCCTGCTTACCGAGGGCTACATGGACGTGCTGACCCTGCACCAGTTCGGCTACGACAATGCCGTGGGCGTGCTGGGCACGGCCCTCACGCCGGAGCAGATCAAACGCCTTTCAGGCTTTACTTCAAAAATTATTCTGCTCTTCGACGGTGACCGCGCCGGGCGCAAGGCGGCCCTGCGCTCCAGCGAGATGCTCCTTGTGCGCGGGCTTTCCTGCCAGGTAGTGCTCCTGCCCGAAGGCGAGGACATTGACAGCCTGCTGCGCGGCCCCGGCCCGGAAGCCTTTGCGCAGCTGCGGGCAGAGGCTCCGGATGGGCTGCGCTTCTGTGTGGACGTGCTCAAATCCCTGGCCCCGCGCGAAACCGTGGAATGGGCCCGCAATTTCCTGCGTCAGGTCAGCATGCCGGAGCTGCTCAGCCCCTACGTTTCCCGCCTGGCGGCCCAGTTGCAGCTTTCGGAGACGGAGCTGCGCGAGGGCCTCGCGCCCCGGCGCGACGCGGCAGGCCGGGAAGCCCCGCGCGCACCCAGCCGGGGCAGCGTGCGCGATCGGGAAATCCTCATGTACGCCCTGCGCTACCCCCACCGCCTGACGGATCTTACGGCCCTGGGCGCGGACCTGGCCCTGCAGACGCCGCAAGGCCGACAACTGTGGGATAAGATTGAGCAACACGGCCCGGAAGCGTTCGTCTACCATCTGGACGCCCGGGAAAAACAGTTTTTCTGCCACTGCTGCGGACCGGAGGCCGCGCCGCGCCATACGGAAGACATGGAGCTGGAAGCCCTGCGTCAGTACCTCAACAACTATTACGCCAACGCCCAGCGCTCTTCCTTGACGGCGGCCCTTCAGGCCAACACCGGCAAGGGTGACTTTGCGGCCGATTTGGCTTATCTTCGCGCACTTAAGGAAACTTTGGAGAATGGCCATGAGCAATCTTAAAGATATTCAGCAAATCCAGTCGCTTATCACAAAGGGCAAAGGCGCGGGCTTTCTGACTTTTGAAGAGGTCAACAAGGCCTTGCCCGTGGAAATGAACACGCCCGAATATTTTGAAGAAATTATCGGGATCTTCGAGCAGCTGGAAATCGTCATCGTTGATACGGAAAAGGACGGCAAAAAAATTTCCGCCGCCGCCGAAACCGACGAAGACATGGCCGAAGGCTCCCTGGACCTGGCCGAAGATGAGGAATCCGCCGACTATTCCTCCCGCAGCACGGACCCCGTGCGCATGTACCTGCGCGAAATGGGCGCCGTCCCCCTGCTGGACCGTGACGGCGAGGTCGTCATCGCCAAAAAAATCGAAATGGGCGAGCAGGACGTGCTCTACGCTCTGGTGGAAGTGCCCGTGGCCGTGGAAGAACTCATCAACGTGGGCGAGGACCTGCGCCAGAACCGCATCAAACTCAAGGATGTGGTCAAAACTATTGAAGAAGATGACCCCAGCGAAGACGAGATGAACCAGCGCTCCAGGGTCATTCTGCTGCTGGACGAAATCAAGCAGGTCTACAAAAAAAAGCGCAAAATCTACAAGAAGCTGGACAGCTGCGCCTGCATGGACCGCCGCGTGACGGCTATCCAGAAGGAAATCATCGGCTACAAAGAAGAGATCGTCACCCGCCTGCGCGACATCAAGCTGGAAAAAACCCTTATCGACCGCATTATTGAAACGGTGGAAGACTATGTACGCCAGATGCACAACTGCCAGCGCGATCTTTCGGCCTACATTCTGGCCACGGGCCGCACCCAGGCGGAAATTCAGGCTCTGTTCGACGGCCTGGACAACCGCGAGGTCAACCCCGTGGACGCCGCCCGCGAGCTCAAACTCAGCGTGGACGAGCTGTTCTCCTTTAAAGAAATGATTGTGGGCAAGATCGAGATTCTCAAGCGCCTGCAGGAAAAATGCTGCCACAACGTGACGGACCTGGAAGAAGTGCTCTGGCGCATCAAGCGCGGCAACAACGCCGCCATGCGCGCCAAGCAGGAGCTCATCCGCTCCAACCTGCGCCTGGTGGTCTCCATCGCCAAAAAATACACCAACCGCGGTCTGCAGTTCCTGGATCTCATCCAGGAGGGCAACATCGGCCTTATGAAGGCTGTGGATAAGTTTGAGTACCAGCGCGGCTACAAGTTCTCCACCTACGCCACCTGGTGGATCCGTCAGGCCATCACCCGCGCCATCGCCGACCAGGCCCGCACCATCCGCATCCCCGTGCACATGATCGAGACCATCAACAAGCTCATCCGCACCTCCCGCTACCTGGTGCAGGAGCTGGGCCGCGACCCCACGCCAGAGGAAATTGCCGAACGCATGGAATACCCGGTGGAAAAGGTCAAAAAAGTCCTCAAAATAGCCAAGGAGCCCATCTCGCTGGAAACGCCCATCGGCGACGAGGAGGACTCCAGCCTGGGCGATTTTATTGAGGACAAAAAGGCCGTGGCCCCGGCTGAAGAAGTGATCAACACCAAACTTTCCGAGCAGCTGGCCGCCGTGCTGGCCGACCTGACCCCCCGCGAGGAACAGGTGCTGCGCAAGCGCTTCGGCATTGCGGAAAAGAGCGACCACACCCTTGAGGAAGTGGGCAAACTCTTCAACGTGACCCGCGAGCGCATCCGTCAGATTGAGGCCAAGGCCCTGCGCAAGCTGCGCCACCCCGTGCGCAGTCAGCCCCTGCGCTCCTACTATGAAAACTGAGGTCGGAGGGACGCCTGCCGTGCCGTGCGTTTTTCCCTCTCCGCGCCGCCCTGGGCTTTACAGAGGCGGGCAACGTTGCGCAGCCCTGGCGGCGGCGCTGCTCTGGGCCTGGCTCTGCATGCTTGCGCTGCCCGTCGGCAGCATGGCCGCGAGCGAAGCCCTGCCCCGCCCGCAGGCCACGGTGGCCCGCTGCTTTGACGGCGATACCCTGAAGCTCACTGACCGGCGCGTGGTGCGCCTGGCGGGCATTGACGCCCCGGAGCTGCACGCGCCGCAGGGCGACAAAGCGCAGTACTACGCCCGCGAAGCCCGCAAAGCCCTTACAGAGCGCGTCCGGGGGCGCAAAGTGACCCTGCGCGCGGCCGGGGTGAAGCACAAAGACCCCCACGGCCGCTGGCTGGCCGAAGTGCTGCTGGAGGACGGGGAATCCCTCAATGAGGCCCTGGTGCGGGAAGGCGCGGCCTTTTTTTATCCCCACCGCGACCTGAGCCCGCAACTGCAGGAGCGCCTGCGCGCCGCACAGCGCGAGGCCATTGCGGCAAAGCGCGGCCTCTGGGCGCAGCTTCTGAGCCAGCCCGTGGCCCAGGCCACCTATCTGGGCAATAAGGAATCCCTGCGCTTTTTCCCCACGGATTGCGCCGCCGTACAGCACATCAAGCCGCGCAACCGGGTCTATTTCGGCAACCTGATGGACGCCTTTATGGCGGGCTACGCTCCGGCGCGGGTCTGCCCCTTCTGGCCACTTGTCCCATGACTGCTATGCACAACGCTTCCCTCGTCCCGCCGTCCCCGTCCTCCGGCCCCGCCGCAAACCCGCAGCCGGCCGCGCTGCCCGGTGCGCTTGCCGACCAGCAGGCCCTGGTAATTTTTTCCGGCGGGCAGGATTCCGCCACCTGCCTCGCCTGGGCGCTCAGCCGCTTTGGCAGGGTGCTGACCTTGGGCTTTGACTACGGCCAGCGCCACGCCGTGGAGCTTTCCTGCCGCCAAGCCCTGCGGGAGGGCCTGGCCGCCCTGAACCCGCAGTGGGCCGCCCGCCTTGGCTCGGATACCCTGCTCCGCCTGGATATTTTTCGCGATCTGGCCAACACGGCCCTCACCTCGGACGCCCCCATTGAGGAGCACGGCCCCGGCGGCCTGCCCAATACCTTTGTGCCGGGGCGCAACCTCATCTTTATCCTCCACGCGGCGGCCTGGGCCTATGCCCGGCAGATCCGCCACCTGGTGCTGGGCGTTTGCCAGAGCGACTATTCCGGCTATCCCGATTGCCGGGACGACAGCGTGAAGGCCATGCAGGTGGCCGTCAATACGGGCATGGACGCAAACTATGTGCTGCACACGCCCCTCATGTGGCGCAGCAAAAAAGACGCCTGGGAGCTGGCCGAACAGCTGGGCGGCGAACACCTGGTGGATATGATTGTGGAGCGCAGCCACACCTGCTACCTGGGTGAACGCGGGGAGCGCCACCCCTGGGGCTACGGCTGCGGCAACTGCCCGGCCTGCCGCCTGCGCGCCGCGGGCTATGCCGCCTATGTGCGGGCCAAAGCCGAGGCCGGAGCGGCCGCCCATGACTAAAAAACGTCTGAGCGCCGCTCAGGGCACGGAAGCGGCCTGCATCCTCTTTGAGCTCAATACCCGCACGACGGGCATCCTGCACATGGCCCGTGAGGCCCTGCTGCCCGAGGAATATCTGCGGGAACCGGGGGCCGCCCTGCTCTGCGCCGAATGGCGGGCCTTTGCCCACGCTGTGGTGACGGCCGGGCTTATGCAGCACGCCCCCAACAGCGTGCTGCTGGCCTATCTGCGCGAAACCGGCAACCTGCTGACCCTGGCCGCGCCCCAGGGCGACCTGCGGCTGGAAGATTTTGTGGATGGCCCTTTTGCCCGCTACATGCCCCTCCTGGCCCAGGGGGAACAGGCCCGCTGCCCGGAACTGTTCTGCACCAGCCTGGCCGCGGCCCTGGCCGCCGCGCGGGGCACGGCCCCGGCGCTGGACGCCCGGGTTCAGGCCCGGCTGGCCGCCTTCATGGCCTTGGTCATCAGCGCGGTGTGGGACAAGCTGGAAGAGTACGAAATCCTGCCGGACTGAAAAAATGCTGCCTTTGAGAACGCAGGCTCTCAAGGATGGGCAAAAGGCTCACTCCGGCGCTGCATCGCGCAGCAAGGTTGCCGCCGCACCCCCTGCGGCTGCGGCTTCCAGCGCTTCAAGGCCCGGCTTGCCCAAAAGACGCGCCAGCACGCGGTAGCGCTCCACAGCCAGATTGCGGCCTTCACGCCGGGCCTGGGCCACATCCTCTCCATAAGCGGCCAGCGTGCCCGGAGAAAGCGTCTCCAGCTCGCAGCGCAGGTAGCGCGCAAAGCCGCCCCCCGCGTCCCGCCGGATCACATGCGGATACGCCTTTGCGGCGGCATCCATAAAAGCGCTCTCGGCCGCAACAAGGGCGTCCATGCGCGGATCCTCCCGCACCGGCGGCAGGCGGTCGTCCATGCGGGCGTATTTTTCCACCATCAGGTTGCGGCCCGCGGCCGCCGCACGCCGCAGGTCGTCGGCATAGGCGGCCAGCGTGGCTTCGCGCAGCACGCCCAGGGTCATGCGCCGCATGATCCGGAAACCCTCGGGCCGCTGCTGGCAGACGGCCGGGCCCCCTTCGTTGGGCGTGGCCAGGAACATCTCCAGCTCCCGCTCCACAATCTCTCGCAGCAGGCGCTCCCGCGCCTCCGCAGGGCGGTCTCCGGCGCTTCCTCCGGCGCAGGCTGCTTTCCCTGGCGCGGCTTCTTCGCCCATGGCCCGGCGGCAGACCTCCAGATTGCGTCGATAGCCGCTGGCCTCCGGCCCAGCGCCCTTGCCCAGCCGGGCGTAGCCCTCCAGCGCCCGATCCAGCGCGGCGGCGGCTTCCGCCCACTGCCCGTCGCTCGCCAGGGCCACGCCCAGATTGCCTTGAGAAAAAACCGTATCCTCATGGTCTTCGCCCAGCAGACGCTGCCGCAGGGCCAGGGCCTGGCGGTGCAGGGCAATGCCCTCCCGCGCGTTGCCCTGCTCCTCACGCAGGCGGGCCAGGTTGTTCAGGCAGGTGCCCAGCTCCGGCGGCGCGGGCCTTTGGGCGCTAAAAATATCCCGCGCGCGCGTAAGGCAGCGTTCGGCCCCGGCAAAGTCCCGCTGTCGGTAGTACGCCGCAGAAAGGTGCAGCAAGGCCGTGGCCAGCCGGGGGGATTGCGGCCCCTCCGCGGCGGCGCAGAGCTCTGCGGCCTCCTGGCCCAGGGCCTGGCTCTGGGCCAGGTCGCCCCGCTCCAGAAGCAGGTGGGCCAGATTCTGCAGCGCGGCCAGGGCCTCTGGCGAAGCCGCGCCCCGGCTGCGGCGCAAAAGATCCACGCTCTCCCGCAGGGCGGCCTCCGCAGCCTGCGGTTCGCCCTGGGCAAACAGCGCGCGCCCCAGGGCCTCCAGCACCCGCCCGCGGGCGCATTCGTCGGGCGCAAGGCGCTCCAGCAGGCCGCGCAAAAGCGCCGCGCTTTCCGCCGCCCGGCCTTGCCGCAAAGGCGCAAGGGCCGCGCTCAGGGCCCCGGACCACTCCCCATAGGCCGTCGGGTCTTTTTCCATGCGCATGTCCGCCTCCCCAACCGCCCGTCAGGCCTGTAAAAGATCCATACGCCGCAGATCCGCATCGGCCACCTGCCGCAAAATGCGCGGCCCGTGCGCCCACAGCCAGTCGCCTTGCGCGTCGCTCAGCCCCTCGCGCCGCAGCAGCTCAGCCGTCTGAGCGCAGAAGGCTTCCACTGGGTCAAGGATGGCCGCCGGATCCGATCCGTCCAGGGACAGGAGGCGCAGCCGCCCCAGCATCCCGGTCACGGCCGCGCCCAGCACGGGCAAAGGGGTCGCCAACCGGGCCGCCCATTTGTAGAAGGGCATGTAGCGACGGTTGCAGAGGTAAACCAGGGAAAGCGCGGCCTCAACAAACCTGGCCAGGGCCAGTAGGGCCGCCGCGCCGTCGCCCCGCCGCAGACAACGGGGCAGGTTGTACTGCCCGGCCTGGGCCATGATCATGCAGCGGGCCGTCAGCTTTTTCAGCCGCACGTCTTCCGGATAATAGGCCAGCAGGGCCGCGCGCCGACGGCTGAACAGCCCGGCCGGGTCCGCAAAGACCTCGCCGTTGGTGCAGGCGGCCAGCTGGCATTCCGGAATGGCCAACCACTGCCTGTTCTCTGCGGGGGGCTCCATGAGCCCCGTAAAAAAGGCGTAAAAGGGCTCCAGCGCCAGAGGCCCTACCCTGCCTTGCCGCCGTTGCGGGACAAGGCGGCTGGCATAGCCGCCAAAATGTTTCGGCAACCGCGCCAAGGCCGTTTCCAGGCGCGGCAGGGCCGTCGCCAGTTCCGCCTGCGGCAGCCAAAGGCAGAAACTAGGGCCGAAGTCGTGGTCGCGGGAGAGGGCGTCGTCGCAGCCGAAACACTCTGAGCCTTCCCCCACCAGCCCCACGGCGGCGCGGGCCATGATGTCGGGGATGTCCGCCAGCAGTGAAGGGCGACAGGCATCGTAGAAAGCGCGGGCCAGGGCCAGGCCGCTTTCCGCCGCGTCTGCCGGGGGGGCAGTCGGGAGGGGCGCGCTCACTGGCCGTTCTCCGCCGCGCGCCGCGCCGCGCCGCGCCGGGCGGCCCGCACCAGCACTTCCGTCACAAACAGGCCACTGTTGTTGGTGGTCCAGTAGTCTGTGACGTAGCGCTCGCAGCAGCCGGCATCGAGCACATAATTGTTGGCGTTGGCCCAGCGGGCGATCTTGCCGTGGGTTTCGCTGATATTGTCGTGCGTGCCGATATGGTAGCAGCTGAGCGCAAGAAATCCTCCCCAAACGGTGGTCAATGCGTCGTCGCAAGGAAAAACCGTGCGCTGCAGAATTGTTACCGCCTGCTCCTGGCGCTGTCTGCGCTGCTCCAGCGAAGAGAATAGAATCATGACCGGGCCGGTGATGTTGTTGTTTATGGATTCCACATAGTTTGTAAAATCTATGTTGATAATGGAAGCCTTGATGTCTTCCCTGTAGGTCTGGTCGTGGAAGAGCACGCGCTCCGGCTGCAGATACTTGACAGACACGCTCTGAATGTCGTTTTCCAGCACCATTTCAGCCTCGTGGAGCAGCTCCAGCCAGTCGTGCACCGAGGTGCGGCGCAGGTGCAGAAGCCGTTCCTCCTGGTGCAGGGCCTGGACCTTTTTCAGAAAAAGTTTGCGCAGCGCGCTCAGGCTGGTATTGCCGCCCACCTCAAAGGCGGCGCGGATTTCCGCCAGGTGAAAGCCCATCTGCTTGTAGTATTTGAGCGGCGGCACGGCCAGCAGGTCGTCTTCCGTATAATAACGGTAGTTGTTGCCCCCGTGGCGTTTGGAGGCGATAAGACCAAGATCGTCATAAAAGCGCAGAGCTTTTTTGGAGATCTTGGAAATGGAGCTCATCTGGCTGATGGTGTAGCCTTGAGTGCTGGTGGTCATGGCGGCACCCCCATACTCTTTGGGATTGGAGGGAAACGCTCCGCGAAGGAGGGCGAAAAGCACGCGCGGAGTGCGGGAAAGGCCCGCCGCCGAGGGGCTTGCGGGCGGACGCCCCGGAACCTTGCGCGCTCCGGGGCGTCCCACTCTTTTACTCAGGAATATAGGCGTTGATGGTGGCGGCCCCAGCCTCGTGCGCCCTGAAATACAGCCGTATTTCGCCGGCGTCGTCCAGGTCGAAGCGGGATTCCTCAAGGAGGCCGTTGGCGGCGGCCGTCAGCAGGGCGGTCAGCACATCGGCCTTGTTGTGCGCCCGAAAAGAGCCGTATTCCTGGGCCAGAGCGGCCAGCACCTCTTCGGGGCAGGCATCCGCCACGGTCGTCATGTGTTTAAGGATGGCGAAGTTCAGCGGCCTTTTCATACCCTATCCCTTCCTTTTGAAAAAATCTACCGGGTTCACTGCGATGGTAAAGATGCCCACCACCATGACCACCGCCGCCAACCAGGCGATGGGGGCCAGGGCGTAGCCGTCGATGCCGAACCAGAGCCCCAGCACCAGCCAGCAAAAAAAGGGCCCCCAGAAGGAGAACGCCCCGTTGCACGACATGCCCAGGGCAGTGCCGCACATGGCGTTGCCCTTGTACCAGAGCATGAAGGCAAAGTACGCGCCAAAGCCGGCTACAGCAAACCAGGGCATGGCCTGACTGTCGGCAAAGGCCGTGCGCACCATGCCAAAGGCGTCGGCCCCGCCGATCAAGGCAAAAAGCGGCACCAGCACCATAAGGTTAGTGATCCCGGACGTGACCTGGCGGATGGTGATGCCGATCTCCGGGTCCACCATGGAGGTGGCGTAGCCGCCCACGCAGCCTTCAAGCCCCCAGCCAAAGGCGGCCAGAAAACCGAACATCAGCCCTATGAAAAGATTGGGGGGGGCGTTGTCGGCAAGGCCCGTGCTGCCGATCATGGCGCTGGCGGCAAAACAGATGAAAATGCCCAGCAGCATGCGCGGCGTCAGGGGCTGTTTGTACAAAAAGCGGCTCAGAATGGCCCCGATGGCGGGGCACAGCGCGCTTATGGGCACAATGATGGACCCGGCGCTCTGCAGCCCCAGCACATAGCAGGTGCTGGCCAAGGGCCCGCCTATAACGGCAGCGCCAATGAGCACCGCCCCTGGTTTTGTTTTGATGGTGCGGAAAAAATCCCCCAGCTTTCCTTTGAAGGCGGCGATAAGCAACGCCCAGACGGCGCTGCAGGTGTCTGTGGTGGCCGCGCCCAGCGCGCCCAGCAAAAACATTTTGGCAAAATCGGAAAGCCCGGAAGCCTCCCCATACCATGCCGCCCATACGCCCATGGTCATGGCCAGGGTCATGAAGGCCGTATAAACGCCGTAGGCCACGCCGGACATGGTGGCTACCGCCATGCCGCGACGCCGAAACCGTTTGGCAAGTTTCGTTTTTGCCGCCAGGGCCGTGGCCTCCGCATGGGCGGGGGCCGTGCTGCATTGTACCGCTTGCTCCATGGCACTCTCCTTGGTGCTAGGGTGATGGCTACTTGCAGACAGCTTAAGGTTCCCCCAAAGAGGAAGGTCAATGCGGCAGGCCTTAAAAATAGGCCTTTGCAGAAAAAAAGTTGATCTCCTCTCCCCTGCGGCATGACAACCGCAACAAATTCTCGCCCCACCAATCTGGGCGATAAATGCCGATCGACAAGGATTTCAGCATCCATTTCATGATTGATTATTCAACCATAAATCTTTCGTCAGGCGTTCGGAAAATTTTTTTTGAAAAAAATGCTCCAAAGTCCTTGACCTTCCCCCACAGGGGAACGGTTACAACACAATCATGCCGTCCCTTCGTCCGCCAGGATCAGGGGCGCAACACAATAACAGCAGCGGAGCCGGTATGCAGTACAGAGGGGAACAAGCTCTGGGCCTTATTGAAACATTGGGCATGGTGCCCGCCATCTATGGCGCGGACAGCATGCTCAAGGCCGCCGATGTGGACCTGGTCGCCTACGAAAACGTGGGCTCCACCCTGGTGACCATCATGGTCTGCGGCGATGTGGCTGCCGTGCGCGCCTCCGTGGCCGCCGGGGCCGCCGCTGCCGCCGCCGTGGGCAAGCTCACGGCGCAGAACGTCATGCCCAGGCCCGTGCGCGGCGTAGGCGGCATTGCCAAGGCGCACCCCCTGGACGCTGTGCCAGAGGACGCCCCCGGCCTGCGCGCCCTGGGATTGATCGAAACCTTCGGCATCGTCTTCTTAATGGAAGGCGTCGACGCCATGATCAAGGCCGCCGACGTGGAGCTGATAGGTTACGAAAACGTGGCTTCGGGCTACTGCTCCGCCCTGACGCAGGGTGACGTGGCCGCCTGTGAGGCGGCCGTGGCGGCCGGGGTAAGGGCCGTTCACAACATGGGAACCGAAATTTACAGCAGCTGCGTCATCCCCACCCCCCACCCGCAGCTCGTCAGGCTGGTCAGACGCTACGCGCTGCCGTGATGCCGAAGCGGAGGGACCTATGATCGGCGATAACGACCTCATTTCTATGCAGCAGGCCCGCATTCTTGCGGAGAACGCCGCCGCCGCGCAAAAAAAACTGGCCGCCATGCCCCAGGAAACCCTGGACGCCATCGTGGAGGCCATGGCCGACGCAGCGGAAGCCCAGGCCCAGTCCCTGGCCGTCATGAGCCAGGAAGAAAGCGACTGCGGCGTCTGGCAAGACAAGCTGGCCAAGATTCTGTTTGTCTGCCGCCGAGTGCGCCAAAGCCTGCGCGGCCTGCGCTGCGTCGGCCTCCTGCGCGAGGATAGCGCTTCCGGCGTGTGGGAGGTGGGGGTGCCCCTGGGCGTCATTGCAGCCCTCTGCCCGGTAACCAGCCCCATTTCCACGGCCGTCTGCAATACGTTGTTGGCCATAAAATCCGGCAACGCCATCGTTTTTTCCCTGCACCCCCGCGCGCTGGAAAGCATGCGCACGGCGCTGAACATCCTCTGCGCCGCCGGGCGCGCCCATGGCCTGCCTGAAGGGGCCGTAGCCTATATGGATGTGGTGGCCAAAAAAGGCACGCAAGAGCTCATGCGCCACCCGGATGTGGCTCTGGTCATGGTTACGGGCGTGCTGGGCATGTTTCCCGCCGCGCGGGCCAGCGGCAAGCCCCTTATTTACGGCGGCACGGGCAACGGCCCCGTTTTCATCGAGCGCAGCGCCAGAGTGGAAACCGCCGTGGCGGACATCCTTGCCAGCAAATCCTTTGACAACGGCCTGGCCCCTTCCGCCGAGCAGTGCGTCATCGTGGACGGCTGCGTGGAACCCCAGGTGCGCCGGGCCTTTCAGGACCGGGGCGGCTATTTTATGAGCCCCGAAGAAGCCGCGGCGCTTATGGACGTGCTGTTTCACTCCGATGGCCGCCGCCGGCGGCACATGGTGGGCCAGTCCGCCCTGGCCCTGGCGCAGAAAGCAGGCTTTGCCCCGCCCAAGGGCACGCGGGTGCTGGTGGCCCCGCGCCGCTACGTTGCCGGAGCAGACCCCTATACCCGCGAGCTGCTCACGCCCGTGCTGGGCTATTATGTGGAGCCGGACTGGCGTCACGCCTGTGAAAAATGCCTGGAGCTGCTGCTGCAGGAGCGCCACGCCCAGACCCTGACCATCCACAGCGAAGATGCGGAGGTCATCCGCCAGTTCGCCCTCAAAAAGCCCGTGGCCCGTCTGCTGGTCAACACCGGCGCGGCCTTCGGCGGCATGGGGCTGACCACCAACCTCACCCCCGCCATGACCCAGGGCAGCGGCATTGCTGGCTACGGCATCACTTCGGACAATATTTCGCCCTACAACCTTATCTACCGGCGCACCGTGGGCTTCGGCGCGCGCGGGCTGGATTGCCTGGCGGACCTTGCCGCGGGCGGGCCCGCAACGCCCCCGCCTGCAGCGCCGGACGCCCCGCTGGAGCTTTTGCGCGCCGTGCTGCGCCGCGTGCTGGAAACAGCGCGCCCCGCGCCCCACGGCAGCGCGGACTGAGGCCAAGCCCCTGACCCGCACCCATGGAGGATACAAGTGGACCTGCACGATTTTTCCCAAAAAATAGCGGAAGTCGCCCATAGCCTTTCCCCGGACGAGCGCCGTCAGCTGCGCGCGCTTTTTGCCCCCAGCGCCGCCCCGGCGGCCGCGCAGAACCCCGCCGCCTCGCCTGCGGGCGCGCCTGCGGCGGCGGGCTCCGGCGTGCCGGATGGCCCAACCCGCCGCCATGTGCTGCTGAAAGAAAACTACCTCAAGCAGCAGCCCCGCATCACCATTCACCGCGCCCGCGCCATCACCAAGATCGATAGAGAAAACCCCGGCATGCCGCGCATTCTGCTGCGCGCCAAGGCCTTCCGCTATTGCTGCGAAACGGCCCCCCTGGTCATCCAGGACCACGAGCTCATTGTGGGCGCGCCCAACGGCGCGCCGCGCGCCGGGGCGTTCTCCCCGGACATTTCCTGGCGCTGGCTCAGGGATGAGCTGGACACCATCGCCAACCGCCCGCAGGACCCCTTCCACATCGCTGAAGAGGACAAAAAAATCCTGCGCGAGGAAGTCTTCCCCTACTGGGAAGGCAAATCCGTGGACGAATACTGCGAGGCGCAGTACCGCGAGGCGGGTCTGTGGGAGCTTTCCGGCGAATCCTTCGTCTCCGACTGCTCTTACCACGCCCTCAACGGCGGCGGCGATTCCAACCCCGGCTATGACGTCATCCTGATGAAGAAGGGCATGCTGGACATCCAGCGCGAGGCGCGCGAGCACCTGGCCCAGCTGGACTACGATAAGCCCGAAGACATTGACAAAATCTACTTCTATAAATCAGTGATCGAAACCACCGAAGGCGTCATGTGCTATGCCAAACGCCTTTCGGAATACGCGGCCCAGTGCGCCGCCGCTGCAAGCGACCCCGTGCGCAAGGCCGAGCTGGAAAAAATCGCCGCGGTCAACGCCCGCGTGCCCGCGCACGCGCCCACCACCTTCTGGGAGGCCATCCAGGCCGTCTGGACCGTGGAATCCCTGCTGGTGGTGGAAGAAAACCAGACCGGCATGTCCATCGGCCGCGTGGACCAGTACATGTACCCCTTCTACAAGGCCGACCTGGAAGCGGGCCGCATCACGCCCTGCGAGGCTTTTGACCTGGCGGGCTGCATGCTCATCAAAATGTCGGAAATGATGTGGCTGACCAGCGAGGGCAGCTCCAAATTCTTTGCCGGCTACCAGCCTTTCGTCAACATGTGCGTGGGCGGCGTCACGCGCGAAGGGCGCGACGCCACCAACGAGCTGACCTATCTGCTCATGGATGCCGTGCGCCATGTGCGCATCTACCAGCCCTCTCTGGCCACCCGCGTGCACAATGCCTCGCCGCAGGACTACCTCAAAAAAATCGTGTCCGTTATCCGCTCCGGCATGGGCTTCCCCGCCGTGCATTTTGACGACACCCACATCAAAATGATGCTCGCCAAAGGCGTGAGCATGGAAGACGCCCGCGACTACTGCCTCATGGGCTGCGTGGAACCGCAGAAATCCGGCCGCCTCTACCAGTGGACCTCCACAGCCTACACCCAGTGGCCCATCTGCATTGAGCTTGTGCTCAACCACGGCGTGCCCTTGTGGTACGGCAAAAAGGTCTGCCCCGACCTGGGCGACCTGAGCCAATTCGACACCTTTGAGAAATTCGACGCCGCCGTTAAGGAACAGATCCGCTACATCACCAAGTGGTCCAGCGTGGCCACGGTCATTTCCCAGCGTGTGCACCGCGACCTGGCCCCCAAGCCGCTTATGTCCATCATGTACGAAGGCTGCATGGAGCACGGGTGCGATGTGGCCGCGGGCGGCGCCATGTACAACTTCGGCCCCGGCGTGGTCTGGAGCGGCCTGGCGACCTACACGGATTCCATGGCCGCCGTCAAAAAGCTGGTTTACGACGACAAAAAATACACCCTCCAGCAGCTTAACGAGGCCCTGAAGGCCGACTTTGAAGGCTACGAAAGCCTGCGCGCCGATTGCCTGGCCGCCCCCAAATACGGCAACGACGACGATTACGCCGACGCCATTGCCGCCGACCTCATCGCCTTTACCGAGCGGGAGCACCGCAAATACCGCACGCTCTACTCCATCCTCAGCCACGGCACCCTCTCCATCTCCAACAACACCCCCTTCGGGCAGATGCTGGGGGCCTCGGCCAACGGGCGCAAGGCCTGGCTGCCCCTCTCAGACGGCATCAGCCCCACCCAGGGCGCGGACTACAAGGGCCCCACGGCCATCATTAAGAGCGTGTCCAAAATGTCCAACGACAACATGAACATCGGCATGGTGCACAACTTCAAGCTCCTGCCGGGCCTGTTGGACACGCCTGAAGGCGAACAGGGCCTCATTACCCTGATCCGCTCGGCCAGCATCCTGGGCAACGGCGAAATGCAGTTCAACTACCTGGACAACAAAACCATGCTGGAGGCCCAGCAGCGCCCCGGCGACTACCGCGACCTGGTAGTCCGTGTGGCGGGCTACAGCGCCTTCTTTGTGGAGCTGTGCAAAGACGTGCAGGACGAGATCATCAGCAGAACCGTGCTCAAAAACTTCTGAGCGCGCAGGCCTGGGAACCCGCCCGCAGGGGGCGGTTCCCGGCCATGAACCCCCGGCTGCGGCGCAACGCCCATGTACGGCAGAGGAAATACCGTGATCGAACGCAAGGCCAATGTCTTCAATATCCAGAAGTACAATATGTACGACGGACCGGGCATCCGCACCCTGGTGTTCTTCAAGGGCTGCCCCCTGCGCTGCCTCTGGTGTTCCAACCCGGAAAGCCAGCACGGCCGCTATGAAGTCCTGTTCAAAAAAGACCTCTGCGTCCACTGCGGGGCCTGCGTGCCCGTCTGTCCCGTGGGCATCCACAGCCTGGTCAACGCCCACAGCACGCATGTGGTGGACAGAACCAAGGACTGCATCCGCTGCGAGGCCTGCGTGCGCGCCTGTCCGCAGGCGGCCCTGGCCATTGCCGGGGAGCGCAGAAGCATTTCCGAGCTGCTTGAGGTGGTGGAGCAGGACTGGCTGTTTTACGAAAATTCCGGCGGCGGCCTCACCGTGGGCGGCGGCGAACCCTTGCTGCAGCACGAGGCCTTGGCCAACCTGCTGCTGGCCTGCAAACAAAAAGGCATCCGCACGGCCATCGAGACCTCCGGCTACGCCAAGCCGGAAGCGCTGCGCCAGGTGGCGGAAATCTGCGATCTGTTTCTCTTTGACATCAAACATATGGACGCGGACCGGCACTACGCCCTTACCGGCGTGCGCAACGAAAGCATCCTCGCCAACCTGCAATGGCTGCTGGAAAACGGCTGCGCCGTCAACATCCGCATGCCCCTGCTCAAAGGCTACAACGACGACACGGAGGAAATCCGCGCTGTGGGCAGCTTCCTGGCCTGTCATGCCGAGCGGAACAACTTCAAGGGCATTGATCTTCTGCCCTACCACCGTCTGGGCGTCGGCAAATACGCCCAGCTGGATCGGGACTACGCCATTGCGGACAACCCCGCCCCGGACGACGCGGACCTGGACCGCATCCGTGAAATTTTACAGGGCTTCGGCCTTACGGCCAGGGTCATCAGGCACTGATGCCCGCCCACGGGAGGAAAACCATGCTGGCACTGGGACTTGTGGAAACCAAAGGGCTGGTGGGCGCCATTGAAGCGGCGGACGTCATGCTCAAAGCCGCCGACGTGCGCCTGCTGGAAAAATCGCTGGCCTCGGGCGGGCTTGTCACCATCACCGTAGCAGGCGAGGTAAGCGCCGTGCAGTCCTCCGTGGACGCGGCGCAGGCCGCCGTTGACCGGCTGGCCGGGGCTGTTCGCATCTCCTGCCACGTCATCCCCCGCCCGGACGGCGAACTGGAGCGCATTCTGCGGCTGCAGCCCGCCTGCGCCCAGGCGGAGAGCACGGCCAAAGCGGAAGACGAGCAAAACGCCGCCCCGACACAAGAGGAAGCCACCCCGACCAGCGAGCCCCAGCCCGCGGCGGAAGGCACGGCGCAGCAGCCCCCAAGCGCGGCGATAACGCCGGAAACCCCGCCGGCCTTTGATCGGGAAAAAACCAAAACCATGAGCATGAGCGCACTGCGCCGCCTGGCGACCGAGCTGGAAACGGACCTGAGCAGTGCCCAGATCGCCGCCGCCAACCGGCAAACCCTGCTGAACGCCATTGAGCGGGCGACACGGAAGGAAAAGGAGTAACAAAAAATGGTTGATAAGGATCTGCTTTCCATTCAGGAGGCTCGCGCCCTGGTGCGCGCCGCGCGCAAGGCGCAACCGGAATTTGCCCGGCTTTCTCAGGAGCGCGTGGACCGTGTGGTCTGCGCTGTGGCCGAAGCCGCCGCGTCCCAGGCCGAGGCCCTGGCCCGTCTGGCCGTGGAAGAAACCGGCTTCGGCAAGCCGGAAGACAAAAAGACCAAAAATCTGCTGGCCAGCGAAAAAGTCTGCGCCCGCATCAAGGATATGAAAACCGTGGGCGTGCTGCACGCCGACCCTGCCTCCAAGGTGGTGGAAATAGCCGTGCCGGTGGGCGTCATCGCCGGCATCGTGCCCTCCACCAATCCCACGTCCACGGTGATCTACAAGTCGCTTATCGCCCTCAAAGCGGGCAACGCCATTGTCTTCACCCCGCACCCCAGCGCCAAAAAGTGCATCGCCCGCACCGTGGAAGTCATCCAGGGCGCGCTGCGCGGCTGCGACGTCTCCCCCGACCTGGTAAGCAGCATCAGCCTGCCCACCATTGAAGGCACCAACGAGCTCATGAAACGCGCCGACCTCATCCTGGCCACCGGCGGCCCCGGCATGGTCAAGGCGGCCTACAGTTCCGGCACCCCCGCTTTGGGCGTGGGCGCGGGCAACGTGCCCGCCTACATTGAGCGCAGCGCCGACGTCAAAGACGCCGTGGCCAAGATCATGAGCAGCAAGACCTTTGACAACGGCACCATCTGCGCCTCGGAGCAGTCCATCGTTACCGATGCCTGCATTGCCGAGAAAGTACGCGCCGCCCTTATGGAACAAGGCGGCTACTTCCTCGCCGGCGAAGCCCTGACCAAGGTCAAAAACGTTATGGAACGCGGCAACGGCACCATGAATCCGGCCATCGTGGGCCGCGACGCCCTGACCATCGCGGCCGCAGCCGGCATTGATGTGCCCTCCGGCACCCGGCTGCTTATCTCGGACGAAAAAGGCATCGGCCCCAAGTACCCCTTCAGCAAAGAAAAGCTCACCGCCCTGCTGGGCTTCTATGTGGTGGAAGACTGGCGCGAAGCCTGCGAGGTGTGCACCGCCCTGCTGCACAACGGCGGCGTGGGGCACTCCCTGTCCATCCACTCGCGGGACGAAGACGTGATCCGCGAATTCGGCATGCGCAAGCCCGTCTCGCGCATGCTGGTCAACACGCCCTCCACCCAGGGGGCCGTGGGCATCTCCTCCGGGCTGTTCCCCAGCTTCACCCTGGGCTGCGGAGCCGTGGGCGGCAGCGCCACCTCCGACAACGTGACGCCCCTGAACCTCATCAACGTGCGGCGGGTGGCCTACGACCTGCACACGCCCTGCGATTTCCACGTTGCGCCCGCGTCCGCACAGAGCGCCTGCGGCGTTTCTTCCGTAACGCCCGCGCGGCCCTGCCCGCCCTCCGCCGCCCTGGGCGGCTGCTGCGGCCGCGCAGCCAACCATGAAGCCGTGGTCGCCCCGCAAAGCCCGGCCCCGGCCCCCGGCGGCAACCTGGACATTAACGCCATCACTGAAATGATCGTGGCTGAGCTGAAAAAAGCTCTCTGATTCCGGCGCATCCCCCCCCACGCCGTTAACCATATAGTTATCCCAACAGTAAAGGAGAAACCGCTATGACCACCTCTTCCAACGCCCTGGGCATGATCGAAACCCGTGGCCTGGTGGGCGCTGTTGAAGCCGCCGACGCCATGGTCAAGGCCGCCAACGTTACCCTTATCGGCCGCAGCCAGGTGGGCGCGGGCCTGGTCACCGTTATGGTGCGCGGCGACGTGGGCGCGGTCAAAGCCGCCACGGACGCGGGCGCCGCTGCCGCCAAAAAGGTCGGCGAGCTGGTGAGCGTGCACGTCATCCCCCGCCCGCACAGCGAAGTGGAAATGATCCTGCCCCATCGCGAAGCCTAACTCCCCCCACACTAACCGGCGCGGGCGGACGGGGCGGCCCCCCGCCCCGCCCGCCGCATACGGAAAGCAGCCATGACCGCACAGACTTGCACCGATCTGCAGATCAAAGACCTTCTGGAACGCCTGGTGCGCGGCGTGCTCGCGGAAGCGCGCGCAACCGCGCCCCTGGGCGCGGCCCCCGACGTCGCGTCCATGAACGCCGGGCCCATCCCCGTGGAAATCTCCGCCCGCCATGTGCACCTGAGCACCGCCGACGCCATCAACCTCTTTGGCGAGGCCCTGCGCCCCCACAAGCCCCTCTCCCAACCGGGGCAGTTTCTCAGCACCCAGCGGGTACGCCTTATCGGACCCAAGGGCGTCATGGACAATGTGGCCGTGCTGGGCCCGGCCAGGGATGTCTCACAGGTAGAGATATCCAAAACCGACGCCCGCGCCCTGGGCATAGACCCGCCCGTGCGCCAGAGCGGCGACACGGCCGGTACCCCCGGCGTCATCCTGGCCTCGGCCACGGGCATTGTGGGGCTGGAATCGGGCGTCATCGTGGCCTCGCGCCACATTCACATGCACACGGACGACGCCCGGCGCTTCGGCCTCAAAGATAAGGACATGGTGGACGTCCGCCTGGATACGGAGCGCCCCGTCATTCTGGAAAACGTCCTTGTCCGGGTAAGCCCGGACTTCAAACTCGCCATGCACATTGACGCCGACGAAGGCAACAGCGCCGGATGGAAGCCCGGCGCCACGGGCGTCATCATCGCCCGGCACAGGAGCTGAGCATGGACTTTGCCGCCGCCGACAAGCTCATTGCCGCCCTGGAGGCCACCCGCGCAAAACCGCGCAAGGTCAGCCCCACAGAGCCCCTCGCCGTAGGGGTGGACCTGGGCACCGCCTACATTGTGCTGGCCGTGACGGACAGCCGCCACCGCCCCGTGGCCTGCGCCGTGCAGAGCGCCCAGGTGGTGCGCGACGGCCTGGTGGTGGATTATACCGGCGGCCTGCGCATTGTGCGCGCCCTGACGGAGCAACTGGAAGACAGCCTGGGCCGCAAACTGGAAAAAGCGGCCATTGCCGTGCCCCCCGGCACCAGCGAACGCGACTGCGCCACCCACCGGCATGTGGTCGAGGGGGCCGGCTACGAGGTCACCGCCCTGCTGGACGAGCCTACGGCCGCCAACAACGTGCTGGGCGTGCGCGACGGGGCTATTGTGGACATTGGCGGCGGCACCACCGGCATTGCCGTGCTGCGCGGCGGCCATGTGACCTATGTGGCCGACGAACCCACGGGCGGCACGCACCTTTCTCTGGTGCTGGCCGGCAATTACGACCTGGACTTTGAGACGGCCGAGGCCCTGAAAAAAGACCCGGCCCGCCAGAAGGAAATCCTGCCCGTGGTGCGGCCCGTCATTGAAAAGATGGGAGCCATCATCCAGCGCCATGTGGCCGGGCGCGGCGTGCAGACCCTCTACCTTGTAGGCGGCACCTGCTGCCTGCCGGGCATGGAAACGATCATCGCCCGGTACACGGGCCTTGCGGTCCGCAAACCCGCCAACCCCTTTCTGGCGACGCCCCTGGGCATCGCCCTGGGCTGCGGCGCGTAAGCCCCGCTGTATGCACAACAAGGATTCTGAACCATGAACGCTGCAACCCAGGACATCATCGCCGCCGTGGTCCGCCAGGTGCTGACCAGCCTGGGCCGCGACGCGGCTGCTCCGGAAGCCGGTCCGCTGGTGGCGCTGCTGCCCCCGGAGGACGACCGCCTTGCCGCGACCGTGCGCGCGCGGATTCCCAAGGTGCGGCTGCGGCGCGATCCCGCAGGGCACGGGCCCAGGCCGGAGTTCTACGTCATCCCAGAGCTGCGCTGCACGGAGATGGCCGACCTGGCCCAGGGGCGGGCTTCCTGTCTGGCCCTGGGCCGGGTGCTGGATCTGCTTCTGGCTGGAGAAACGGTGCGCACTCTGGGCTTTGCCTACCGCACGCACGAGGCCACGGCTCCGGAAGCCCTGTGGCGTCTGTACCAGGGCTATGAGGCCACCCTCGCATCCTACGGCCTTACGGAGCTGCCGCCGCCGGCTCCGGAAGCCCTGCGGCTGCGCCGGGAGCTGATCTCCGCCGCTCATGTGGCCGAGGCCGTCCGGCAGGGCGCGCGCGTTCTGCGCGTTCCCCGCCGGGCCGTTGTCACGCCGCTGGCCCGCGAGGCCGCCGCGGAACAACGCCTGACCATTCTGCAAAATCTGTAGGTGTCGCCATGCTGGTAGGCATTGTCGTCGGAAACGTCTGGGCCACGCGCAAAGAAGACGCCCTCAATGGGCTGAAGCTCATGGTGGTGCAGCGGCTGGACCTCGCCCACAACAAACTGGCCGAAAGTTTTGTGGCCGTGGACTGTGTGGGCGCGGGCATCGGCGAAAAGGTGCTCATCACCACGGGCAGCTCCGCCCGCAAGGCCCTGTCCAGCGAGGAAGCGCCCGTGGACGCCGCCATCGTCGGCATCCTGGACCAGGAAGAAATGATGGGCGGCAAGGCCCCGCGCAAGGAGTAGCCCGTGGATACCCTGGGCATAGTGGACAGCCGCAGCATCGCCGCCGGAACCCTGCTGGCCGATGCCATGCTCAAGGCCGCCTCCGTAACGCTGGTACGGGCTGCGGTGGTCTGCGCCGGGCGTCTGCTCATCCTGGTGGAGGGCGACCGCGAAGCCGTGGCCACGGCGCTGCACGCCGCGCGGCAGAGCGAGCCCCGGCTGGCGGGTTGCTACAGCATCTCGCCTGTGGACCCGCAAGTGCAGGCGGCCTTGCGCCGCGGGCCCAAAACAGCGGCAGGCCCGGCCCTGGGCGTAGTGGAATGCCGCAACGCGGCGGACGGCCTCATGGCGGCGGACGCGGCCGTCAAAAAAGCCGCCGTAGCGCTGATGCGACTGGTTCTGGGCCAGGGGATCGGCGGCAAATCCTTTTTTGTGCTCACGGGCGAAGTGGCCGCCGTGCGCGAGGCCGTAGACGCGGCCGCTGCCGGTCTGGGCAAAAGCCTGTTGCGGGCCGTGGTCCTGCCGCGCCCCGAACCGGAAGTAACCCAGGCCCTTGCGGGCGTGGCGCAAACCTAACCCCGCCCTGCGGGAGAACGAGGTGTGTATGAGCAAAACGCTGATCACCGTGGACAACCTTCAGGACTACGTCCACGACAACTGCCTGCATATGGACGCGAACAAAATCCTTACCGCGGGCGCGCGGGACGAACTCACCCGGCGTGGGGTGCATGTGGTTTACGACGCGGAGCCCGCGCCTTGCGCCTGCCTTGCCGGGGAAGCCGCCGTTGCCACGGATACGGACCTGCTGGTGGGCGTGGCCGCCATCATCAGGCAGCACTACGGCATAACAGACCCCGAATACCTGCGGAAAATCACCCTGGAAACCGTGGCCGCCATCGGCAAGGAAATGCAGTAGCGCTTTCCTGACAACAACCCTGTAGGAACAAGGAGAAGACAATGAGCACAATGACGGATGCCCTGGGCATGATCGAAACCCGCGGCCTGGTGGGCGCGGTGGAGGCCGCCGACGCCATGGTCAAGGCCGCCAATGTGACCCTGATCGGCAAGGAGCAGGTGGGCTCCGGCCTGGTCACGGTGATGGTGCGCGGCGATGTGGGGGCCGTGAAGGCCGCCACGGACGCGGGCGCGGCCGCCGCCTCCCGCGTGGGCGAGCTGGTGAGCGTGCATGTCATTCCTCGCCCGCACGAAGAAGTGGAAATGATCCTGCCCAAACGCCGCTAAGCCTTTGTCCCATGACCGGCAGACGTCGCCGGAGCCGGGCGTTCCCGGTTCCGCGCGACGGCGGCCGCCCGGACTGCGGCCAGACCCTTCGGCCTATCCGGACAAGGTTCCATCCAGGCCCTGCCGCCCCGGTTTGTCGGCGGCCCCACGGCCTTCAGGAGGAGAACGTGACCCAGTTTTACGGAAAAACAAAAATCTGCTACGGCCCCTATGCCCTGGAAATGCTGGAGACCTTTCCGGCCACACAGGCCTTTGTGGTGACCGACCCCTTTATGGTTGAAAGCGGTTTTGCCGACCAGGCCATCAGCCACCTCAAGCGCAAGGGCGTGGGCTACACCCTCTTTTCCGGCGTGGAGCCGGACCCCAGCCTCCAGGCCGTAGTGGCTGCCGCCAAAATCTTCCTGCAAAGCCAGGCCGATCTCATCCTGGCCCTGGGCGGCGGCTCGGCCATTGACATGGCCAAGGCCATCTCCTACTTCGGACGCAAGGCGGACCCCAACCGCCAGACCCTGCTGGTGGCCATCCCCACCACCAGCGGCACGGGCTCGGAAGTGACCTCCATCGCCGTCATCACGGACAAAGAGCAGGCGGTCAAAATCCCCCTCAACGACGAGCTGCTCATCCCAGACATCGCCATCCTGGACGCCCGCTTCACCCGCACCGTGCCCCCGGCCGTTACGGCCGCCACGGGCATGGACGTGCTGACCCACGCGGTGGAGGCCTACACCTCCCGCTACAGCAACGTGTTTACCGCCATTTATGCGGAGCGGGCCATCCGCCACGTTTTCGCCTACCTGCGCCGGGCCTATGCCCACGGCGACGATATGGCAGCGCGCGACAATATGCTCATCGGCTCCTGCATGGCCGGGCTGGCCTTTACCAACAGCGGCCTGGGCATTACCCACAGCCTGGCCCACAGCCTGGGGGGGCTCTTCCATATCCCCCACGGCCTGGCCAATGCCGTGCTGCTGCCGCACGTCATCCTGTTCAACCGCTTCGACGCCGGGGTAAAATACAAGGAGATAGCCGAAATGGCCGGCATCCCAGCCCCTACGGTGGAGGAAGGCACGCGCAATCTGGTTGCCGCCGTGCGCGAGCTCAACGCCGCCCTGGGCATTCCCGCCCAGGTACGGCAGCTCAAGGCGGACGCCACGCTCTACCACGACCACCTGCGGACCATGGCGGCCAACGCCCTGGAAGACATCTGCACCCAAAGCAACCCCCGCATGCCCTCTCTGGACGACCTGGCGGATCTGCTGCTGCGGGCCTGGTAACTGCTGCGGGCCGCCGATGCGGCCTCCAGCCCCTGGAAAAACGGACCGAGAAAAGAGAGCACAGCATGGGAAATCAGATTGTGGACGCCATCCGTCAGGCGGGCGTGGTGGGCGCGGGCGGGGCAGGCCTGCCCACGCACGTAAAGGCCGACGCCAGCGTGGCCAATGTGCTGGTTAACGGGGCCAGCTGCGAGCCCCTGCTCATGAGCGACCCCTATTTGCTGGAATGCCGTACGGACGACCTGCTGCGCGGGCTGCGGGCCATGATGGACTGCACGGGCGCGCAACGGGGCGTGATCTGCCTCAAGGGCAAGCACGCAGCGGCCCTGCGGGCGGTGCGCCAGGCCGTGGCCCACCGGCCGGACATGGACGTTTTTGAGCTGGAGGATTTCTACCCCGCCGGGGACGAGCAGGTTATGGTTTACGAAGTGCTGGGCGCAGTGGTGCCGGAGCGCGGCCTGCCCCTGCAGGTGGGAGCGGTGGTCAGCAACGTGGAAAGCCTCTGCAACGTGGCGCAGGCCCTGGAAGGCAGGCCCGTGACCCGCCGCTACCTTACCGTGGGCTGCGCCGTGGCCCGGCCCATGGTGCTGCGCGTGCCCGTGGGCACATGCGTGGACGAGGTGCTCCGCTTTGCGGGCGGCCCCACCATAGCGGACTATAAGGTGGTGGACGGCGGCCCCATGATGGGCCGGGTGCTGCCCGCTACGGCGCAGCCCGTAACCAAGACCACCAGCGGCCTGCTGGTGCTGCCGCCGGACCACACGGTGGTGGCCCGCAAGATCATGGACGAGCGCACGGTCCGCCGCCTTACCAATACGGTCTGCTGTCAGTGTTCGCTCTGCACGGATCTCTGCCCGCGCAATCTGCTGGGGCACAGCCTGCACCCGCACAAGATCATGCGCGTGCCCGCGGGCGCGGCGGCGGCGGAAGCCCCGGCCGCCAAGGAGGCGCTGCTCTGCTCCGAATGCGGCGTCTGCGAAAAATTTGCCTGTCCCCTGGGGCTTTCCCCGCGCGAAGTCAACGCCCAGCTCAAAAGAGAACTGGGCAAGGCAGGCGTGGTCTGGCGCTACGATGGACGCCCCTTGCACCCTTCGCGCTTCCGGGCCGAGCGACGCATTCCCACCAGCCGCCTGGTGCAGCGCCTGGGCCTGGCTGATTACGAGGCCCATCCGCCCTTTGCGGGCGATTATGAGCCGACGGAAGTGCGCATCCCTCTGCGCCAGCACATCGGCGCGCCCGCCATTCCCGTTGTGCGCGTGGGCCAGCAGGTGCGCGAGGGCGATCTGGTGGGGGAAATCCCCGAGGGCGCCATGGGCGCGCGCGTGCACGCCAGCATCAACGGCACGGTACGCGCGGTGGATAACGGTTGCATCACCATCAGGGCTTAAAGGGGACAGGCATGAAACTACGCACTATCGGCTGTGTGGAACTGAACAGCATCGGGCTGGGCATGGAAACGGCGGACGCCATGGTCAAGGCGGCCCAGGTGGAGCTGGTGCTGGCGCGCACCACCTGCCCCGGCAGGTACCTCATCGTCATCACGGGCGATACGGGCGCGGTGACCGATTCCGTGCAGACCGGCCTGCGCCTGGGCGGCGATATGGTGGTGGGCAGCTTTATCATCCCCAACGTGCATGCGGACGTGGTTCCGGCCATGAACGGCGTTGCCCTGCCCGGCCCCATCAACGCCCTGGGCGTCATTGAAACCTACACGGCGGCCTCCTGCGTGCTGGCCGCCGACGCCGCGGCCAAAGCCGGCGACGTAAGCCTGCTGGAGCTGCGCCTCTCCGCCGGGCTGGGCGGCAAGGCCTTTGTGGTCATGACCGGCGAGGTCAGCGCCGTGCATTCTTCCGTAGAGGCCGGCGCGGCGCAGGCGGGCGAGGACAACCCAGTGGTCAGCAAAATCGTCATCCCCTCCCCCAGCGAAGAACTGAAGCGGCAACTGCTGTAGGCCGCGGGCGCAGGTATGGAAGACCACAAGCAACGCATTATTCAGGAGCATGTGCCGGGGCGTCAGGTCACCCTGGCCCACCTCATCGCCAGCCCGCAGGAGACGCTCTTCCGCAACCTGGGGCTGGGCGAACGGCAGGCCACGGCCATAGGCATCCTGACCATCACCCCCAGCGAAGGCGTGATCATTGCGGCGGATATCGCCACCAAGGCCGCCGCCGTGGAGGTGGGCTTTCTGGACCGCATGGGCGGCTCCCTGGTCTTCACGGGCGACGTGGCCAGCGTGGAGGCCGCTCTGCGCGCCGTACTGAGCTACTTTGACGCCGTTCTGCACTACGCCCTCACCGAGTTGACCCGCTCCTGAGCGCTTCCGGGCAGGGCAACAGGCGCTCGCCGTATAGGCGTAAGCGCCATGTATCTGCGCTGGTAGGCGCCGGAACGAGCGTGGCGTAATAACCTTTGAGCTGCCTGTTCTCAAAGGCAAGCGGCTCCCGGACAGACGCGGGCCCAAAGAGAAGGGGGAAGGCCCGCAGGCTTTCCCCCTTCTTTGCAGTACGGCACGCCGCGGTCAGGCCGGAGCCGCAGTCGGGCCGGAGCCGCAGTCGGGCCGGAGCCGCGGTCAGGCCGGAGCCGCGGCCACGGATTTTTTGCGTTTGGCCGTTGCCTTGGCCGTGGGGCCGCTTTCCAGCTCCAGGGCGTCGTTGCGGCAGGTCAGCCGCGCGTTGCCGCCCTTCTTCAGGTTGCCGAACAGCAGGGCCGAGGCCAAGCGGTCCTCCAGCTCCGTGCGCAGCAGCCGCCGCAGGGGCCGCGCGCCCATGGCCGGGTCAAAGCCTTTGCGCGCCAGCCAGCGCCGGGCCGCGTCCGTCACGGTAAGCGCCACCTTGCGGTGCCCCAGGCTCTGCCGGATGTCGCCCAGGAATTTGTCCACAATGCGCAGCATCATGGGTTCCGTCAGGCTGTTAAAAGGCACCAGGGCGTCCAGGCGGTTGCGGAACTCTGGGCTGAAGGTATTTTCCACGGCCTTCAGGGCCTTGTGGGCGGCGTCCTGGGACACGGAACCGGCAAAGCCCATGCTGGGCCGGGACATCTCAAAAGCCCCGGCGTTGGAGGTCATGATCAGGATCACGTGCGAGAAATCCGTCTTGCGCCCGGTGTTGTCCGTAAGTGTGGCGTAGTCCATAACTTGAAGCAGCACATTAAAGATATCCGGGTGGGCTTTTTCCATTTCATCCAGCAAGACCACGGAATACGGCGCTTTGCGCACGGCCTCGGTGAGCAGACCGCCCTGATCAAAGCCCACATAGCCCGGAGGCGCGCCGATAAGTCGCGAAACGGCGTGCTTTTCCATGTACTCGCTCATGTCGTAGCGCAAAAACTCCACGCCCATGAGCTTGGCCAGGCTGCGCGCCACCTCGGTTTTGCCCACGCCGGTGGGGCCGTAAAAAAGGAAGGCCCCGGCCGGGCGCTGCTCCTGCCCCAGGCCCGCGCGCGCCCGCAAGATGGCCCGCACGGTGATCTCAATGGCCGCATCCTGCCCAAAGACCAGCTGCCTGAGGTCTTTTTCCAGGTGCGCCAGCCGCACCCGCTCCTTGCCGGAAACCGTGCGCACGGGCACGCCCGCCATGCGGGCCACCACGCGCTCCACATCGCCCACGCCCACCTGCGGGGTCTCGTCCCCGCGCACGGGCCGCAGGCCGCGGCCCAGCCGCACGGCCGCGCCGCACTCGTCCAGCACGTCGATGGCTTTGTCCGGCAAAAGCCGGTCGCGCACATGCCGGGCGGTAAGGTCCACCATGGCCTGAAGGGCCGCCGGGGCATAATGCACCTTGTGGTAGTCCGCATAGCGCTTTTCCAGCCCCTGCAGAATGCGCAGGCATTCCTCGGCGCTGGGTTCGGCCAGATCGATGCGCTGGAAGCGTCGGGCCAGGGCGCGGTCCTTTTCAAAATGGTTGCGAAACTCCTCATAGGTGGTGGAGCCGATGCAGCGCAGTTCGCCCCCGGCCAGCACGGGCTTGAGCAGGTTGGAGGCGTCCAGCGAGCCGCCGGAGGTGGAGCCCGCGCCCACAATGGTGTGGATTTCGTCAATAAACAAAATGGAATCGGGCTGTTCCTTAAGCCGCTGCACCACGGCCTTGAGACGGCCTTCAAAGTCGCCCCGGTAGCGGGTGCCAGCCAGCAAGAGGCCCATATCCAGGGCATAGAGCCGGGTTTTAGCAAACATTTCCGGCACGCGCCCTTCCACAATGCGCAGGGCCAGGCCCTCGGCCAGGGCGGTTTTGCCCACGCCGGGATCGCCCACGAACAGGGGGTTGTTCTTGCGGCGGCGGCAGAGCACTTCCACGGCGCGGTCCAGCTCCGCATCCCGGCCCACCAGAGGGTCGATCTTGCCTTCCCGCGCGCGCTCGGTGAGGTCCACCGCGTATTGGGCCAGCGGGTCCGCGGCCTTGGCGTCCTTGCCGCCTTCGGTCCCCGGCTGTTCCACCCCGCGCGAACCGCTGCCCTCTTCCAGCCCGTGGGAGACAAAGGTCAACACGTCCAGGCGCTCCACCCCCTGCTTGCGCAGGTAGAACAGGGCGTAGCTCTCTTCTTCGTCCATGATGGAGATGAGCAGATCGCCCAGCTCCACCGTGTCCCGCCCGGCAGAACGGATGTGCGCCAGGGCCCTGTCCAGCACGCGCTGTACGCCCTCGGTCTGGGAGACCTCGTGGTTGCGCGAAAGGGGCACGGCCTCCAGCTCACGGCTGAAAAATTCCTCAAGCTGTTCGCGCAGCACCGGAACGCTGGCCCCGCTGCCTTCCAGAATGATGCGTCCCCGCATGTTGTTGGTGAGGGCAAAGAGCACATGCTCCACGGTCAGCAGGTCGTGCCTGCGGCGGTGCGCCTCCATCAGGGCGTCACGGATGACGCTTTGAACACTTTTACTCAGCATAGGCGTATCTCAATGGACTTTTTCCATGGTGCATTTGAGGGGATACCCCGCGGCCCGCGCCGTGCTGCGTACCCGGCGGACTTTGGTTTCCGCCACTTCCCGGGTGTATACGCCGCATTGGCCCACACCCTGACGGTGCACGAGCAGCATGATGGCCGTGGCTTCTTCGGGGGTTTTATGAAAGATGTTGCGCAACACGCTGACCACAAAGTCCATGCTGGTGTAGTCGTCGTTGTGCAGCAGCACCCGGTAGCGGTCCGGTTCCTTGATTTCCTGCTCCACCGCCAGGCGGCTCTGGCCGTCGCTGCGGTCTGCGTCATTCCACGACATGAGAAGGCTCCGACACGGTGTTCGCCTTGCCGGGCCCGTCCGGGGCGGAAGTCTGCGCCGGAAGCCCCAGCTTCTGCCGCCACGCGGCCCGCTGCGCCGCGTCGAACACAAAGGAAAATTGCGGCGGTTTGTGGTTTTGCCGCAGCCATTCCTGGTGCAGCTCATGATAACTTTTGGTACTTATTACGGCATTGTCAAGGCCAAGGCGGCGCTGCACCGAATCAATATGCGCGGCCAGCCCTTCCAACTCCACGACATCCATGAAGGAAAGGGCGTCCAGCTCCACTTCCACATCTTCAAGGCGCCAGGGTTCGCGCACTTTTTCGTACCGGGCCGTCACCGTGTAGCCCAGCCCGGCAAGCACAGCGCGCAGGGTTGCGCCGTCCTCCACCGCGGTTTCCAGCTCCTCGCGCACCTTGTAGGAGTCGGATGCGGGCGCAGGCCGCTTGAGGGTCAGCACATGGCGGGTGTGATCCGGCCATTCCTGGCTGCGCAGGCGCAGCAGGCGGCCGCTCTCCAGCAAGGCGCGGCCCGGCGCGTCAAAAACCCAGTTGCTTTCAAAATGTGCGCCCAGGCAGTGCGCGCCGCTGTCCGTCAGGGCCTGACGCAGGGCCTGCAGATCCACATGCAGATATTTGCGTTCTATTTCCAGGGGCATGCCCCACCTCACTTGCGGTGAAACAAACGCTGTTGCAGGGCTGCAATGGTGCCCACGCCCCCCTGCCCCGCCGCCGGATGCAGGATGGGCTCAAAACCCAGCCGCCGGGCCTGCTTCAGGCGCAGTTCCTGCGCCGCCACGGGCCGCACCTGGCCGTTGAGGTCCACCTCGCCCCACAGCACGCATTTTTCCGGCAGCGCCACATCATAATAGGACGAAAGCACAGCGGCCACCAGCGCCAGATCCAGCCCCGGTTCGCTCAGCTTCATGCCGCCGCCCACCTTGGCGTAAATATCCACCTGCCCGAAGTTGAGCTTAAGGCGCTTTTCCAGCACGGCCAGCAGCAGGTGCAGCCGCCCCACGTCAAAGCCCAGGGCCGCCCGGCGCGGGATGCTCAAAAACGTGCGGGAAACCAGGGCCTGCACTTCCACGGCCAGGGGCCGCTGCCCGTCCACGGCCATGACCACGGCCGTGCCCGAAAGGCTGGCGTCGCGCTGGCCCAAAAAAAATGTCGCAGGGTCGTCCACCACCTGCAGCCCCTGGGCCGCCATGCGAAAAACCAGCAGCTCCTCGTTGGGGCCGAAGCGGTTTTTAAAGACGCGCAACAGGCGGAACATCTGGCGGCGATCGCCCTCCAAAGAAAGGACTGTGTCCACCATGTGCTCCAGCAGGCGCGGCCCGGCCAGCACGCCGTCCTTGGTCACATGCCCCACCAGGATGAGGGTGCAGTTCTCACGGCGGCAGAATTCCACCAGCGCCGTGGCCACGGCCCGCACCTGGGTAACGTTGCCGGGCAGGCCCTCGGCCTCCAGGCTGGTCAGGGTCTGGACGGAATCCACCACCAGCAGTGCGGGCGCGGCGGCCGCCGCCGCTTCCAGCACGTCCTCCACACGGGAGGTGGCCAGGGCCAGCAGGCGGGGATCCAGCAGGCCCAGGCGCTCGGCCCGGCCCCGGATCTGCGGCAGGGATTCCTCCCCGCTGGCATAGAGCGCCGTGTGGCCTCCGGCCGCCACCATGCCCGCCACCTGCAACAGCAAGGTGGATTTGCCGATGCCAGGCTCCCCGCCCATGAGCAGGGCGGCCCCAGGCACCAGCCCTTTGCCCAGAATGCGGTCCAGCGGCGCAAGGCCGCTGCCGAAAGGCTCGTGCCCTTCGTCCGCCACGGCGTGCAGGGGCACGGCCCGGCCGTTTGCGCCCGCGCCCCCCGCCCGATGCGGCGTCCTGGCGGCATTTTTGGGCTGGGCTACAGCTTCAAGGGTATTCCATTCATGGCAGCTGGGGCACTGCCCGCGCCACTGCATGGTCTGCGCCCCGCAGGAAGAACAGCGGTACACTTCGCGTATTTTCGCCATGAGCTAAGCCTAAGGAAAAAGCCGCAAGCTGGCAAGGCGGAACGGGTTAGGAGCGGCCGCGCGGCGGGCGACGCGCGGGCAGCGCCGTAGCGCAGAAGATGCCCCCCAGGATGGCCGCCCCGCTGACGCACAGCCGCCTGCACGGCCGCCTGCACGGCCCCGGCGAGGACCAGGGCCCCGGCGGCACTGGAATCCGCCCATAGGCCCAAGAAAAGAAAGCCATATAGGCAAACAGACAAAAGCCGCGGGCCAGCTGCCTTCGCGGAGACGCCCCCTGCCGCGGCCATGTAGCGCCGCCAGAAGAATTTTGCCGGCAGAACAGAACCTGTAACCCAACAGGAACCACTAACTTACAGGTGGGATACGCAATGGGGTAAGGTCAAATCTTGAATCCAAACTTCGCAAAGGACCATTTCTTCAAAGATTAGGGCATGCAACTTTGAAATGCCTGGCGGCTGCGTGAGCAGACGCCCGCTGTGAGGCGTAAGCGCAATTTATGTGCGCTGTTAAGCGCCAAAACAAGCGTGCCGTAAACTTTGAGAATGCATATTCTCAAAGTTAATCTGCGCTAAGATGCGCTCGCCCTGGGCCGCTCGCGGTTTTTCTTGACGCCCGCCCTGCTCTGGGCTATAGGCTTTGCCTGCAACGGGCGCTTTGCCCGCGCATCCTTCCCTTGCCGGGATGGTGGAATTGGTAGACGCAGCGGACTCAAAATCCGCCGGTGGCAACACCTTGCGAGTTCAAGTCTCGCTCCCGGTACCATAGACAGTTCTAAGCCCCACAAGGCGGATACGGCCTTGTGGGGCTTCAGTATTTTGCGGGATCTGTGCAGGGCCTGCCGCAAGGACAGGGCGCGGGGTCCAGCGGGCCCTTTTCCGTCGGCTTTTCAAAGCAATTCCGGGCCGACTCCAAAGGCAGCAGGGAATCCTCCCCTCTCGGGAGCGCTACACGCAACACGTATGCGGCGGACCTGCGCCCCGGCAATCCTCAGGGGTGCTGCCCGCGGCGCTCATGAAGCCCACGCCGCTTTACGGCACGGGCAGTGCCGCCCACGCAGATACGCTATGCCGGCTTTTGCGCCCGCAGCCCGGCAAAGGCCAGAAGGACGCCCAAGGCCACTCCCAGCAGGGCGGCGAACAGCACCTGGAAGTGCGCGGGCAGCAGAAAGGTGATGGTGTGCGCGGGTATCCAGAACAGAGGCACGGTCTTTTTGAGCACAAAGCCCCACATGCTGTTCCAGTCCACGGCGCGCAGCAGGGCCGCTACGTCGGGTTTGCGCGCCAGGCTTGCCAGGCTGCCGCCGTTCTGGGTGATGTGGATATCCGTGAGCTTGTGAGTGATCATAAGCAGCGGCGCAAAAAAGACGTTCAGGCAGACGCTGATGCCGAAGGCCACTACCAGTTTGGCGCCGAAGCCCGTAGCCCCGGCCGTGAGCAGGCCCATTTCCGTCATCAGCTTGGGCGTGCCGCCGCCGTAAATGGTAAAAGCGATTTTGATGCCCATGCCCAGGAAGCCCCAAACCACGGCCTTGGGCAGCACGCCAAAGCCGGGCCGGTTGTACTGCCCGGTGGTGATGCGCAGGGCAATGCACTCGCCCAGCGTGGCCAGCACGGCGAATTTAAGAAAGCTCATACCGAATGGATACGCCGCAGTCAGGGCGATAAAGCCGTCCATGGCGCCGGGAATAACCAGCATGCCTAACACCGCCGCAACCCCCACGCCACACAAAACCTTGTCCGTCAGCCGCATACGTCCCTCCCTCTTGCTGCAACCCTCTGTTGCCGTTGCCCCGTGCCGCGCGCGGCCCATCCGGCGCGGACCCGGGTTTGGGGAGAATAACGGCAGATGTGTTTGAGGTAAACAGTTTTTCGCAGGTTTGCGCACTCCCTGGGGGCGGACGCCCGCCCTACCGGAAGCGTCGGTCAGCGCGATTCCGGATCCGCGGGCCTGGCCGCGCCCGCGCCGCTTTGCTGCCGCCGGCTGGTGACGGTGGCCCCGCCGATGCCCCAGTTGTCCATGGGCACCTCATCGATGATTACCACCGTAGTGGCGGGATTTTTACCCAGCACGCGGGCCAGCAGGTCCGTTACGCCCTGAATCAGCTCCGCCTTCTGCGCCGTCGTGGGCGCTTCCGCCCCGCCTGTGACCTTGATGTTGACGTAGGGCATTGCGCACGCCTCCTGTGGTTTTTGGAGGCATGTTCAGGCAGGAAATTGCAGCGCGCAGCAGATCCCTCGCCGAAGCCCCCCCCCCGCAAAACGCCGTTATAAAACAGCAGCGGATCCGCCTGCGCTCCGCCGCACGGGGCGGCCGGTCAGCCTTGCCGGACGGCCGCGCAATGTCCGGTTGTCCTGGCCCCTTGGCAGGGCCCACACCGAGGGCTTCAGCGCAGGTCATACTGATACTTGACGTGCAGCACTACCGGGATGTCTCCGTCGCCGAGAACGGGCGGGCGTTTCACTGTGCCGCTGACGGCAAGAATGGCCCTGCGGGCCGCCGCGTCCAGAACCGCCGACCCCGACGTCTGACGCAGCGCGGGAACACTGAAGCTACCGTCCGGACGCACAGAAAACGCAAATACGGCCACGCCTATCAGCCCCTGCTCGCCGCCGTCCAGCCGGTGGGCATGCACGGCAGCCTCCAGATCCTCCAGATAGGCAAAAAAAGCCTGCCGCCGTTTGTCTGCCGTGTCGGCCCGTTCCGATGGCGACGGGGCCGCCTCCATGCTGATGCCTGCGCCTCCTGCCGTTGCGGCTGCATCCACGCCCAGAGCCTCCAGGCGAATTGCCGCAGCGCCGCCGGAGGGTTCCGCGCTGTCCACAGCGGCCAGCAGGTACAATGCTCCCCAATGGACCATACAGGAAAACGCCAAAGCAGCGCAAAGGCGTTCGCCGCCGGTCATGGCTGCTCCGTCCGCGCCTGCCCGGACGTGGCAATAAGCAGCTTCTCCCCTCCTTGCATCCGTACTTCATCCACCAGAAAAATCAATCCTTCCACGGGGGCCTGGGGCTCGGCCACCAGCACCAGTCGGCCGGGCCGATTACGGAAGCCGCGCACGATTTCGTGCAGCCTGTCCCGAACGTTTTCGCGGAGCAGCGGCTGCCCTTCACAAAAAATGCCGCCGTCCGCCGCAAGCCGCAACTCCACCACCCTGCCGGACAACGTTCTGCTGCTGCGGGCCGGGGGCAGATCCACCTCCAGCCCCCGCACGGCAAAGGCCGCGGCCAGCACAAAAAAAATGAGCAGGATAAAAAGCATATCTATGAGCGGGATAAGATCGTACTCATAGGAAGGCTCCAAGCGTTTGGACAGGCGCAGCATTCAGCACTTTTCTCCGGCGGGGACGGACGCGGCCCTGTCGCCGCTGCCCTCTGACGCGGCGGCAGGAGGTTCATGGCGGTGCGATGCGGCAGTCACAGGTTCTACGCCTGCAGCATCGCGCAGCAGGGCGGCATTGCCTGCTGCATCCAGCATGGCGGCCACGCTTTTGAGCCTGCCGTGAAAAAATGCCAGGGAAAACTGAACAAAAATGGCGATGCTCAGGCCTGACGCCGTGTTCAGCAAAGCCTGCCAGATGCCGTCGGCCAGCATAGACAGGTCCACACCGCCAGAAGCGTGCGCCATACGGGAGAATATGGTGATCATGCCGCTGACCGTTCCCAGCAGGCCCATGAGCGGCGCCAGCCGCGCAATGGCCGCCAGCAGGCCCAGGCGACGCTCCAGCTGTTCCAATATCTGCTCCCCGGCCAAACGCAAAGCAGCGTCGCGCTGCAGACACGCGCCGGAAAGCAGGGCCGCAAAAGGCCGCAACAGAGGCACGCCCGCCATGCGCGACGCCACCGCCCCCAGATCGCCTGTACCCGACGCGGTCAGAATTTCCCGCCGCAGGGCGCCGTCCGGCAAGGGGCAGGCGGCATACAGCAAAAGACGCTCCACAATGACGGCCAGCGCCAGGATGGAAACTGCCAGCAGGGGCCACATCATCCAGCCCCCCAACGCCATAATGTTCATGTTACCTCCTTGCGGCTCCCGCCCCAGCCGACAGTACGCCCCCGCCACGCAACGCAGGGTTCAGATCCACGCCGATAAAAACCAGATAGCGTTCCGGCGCGTCATCGGGCGCAATTTCAAACTCCAGGCGCCCGGCGGCGTACTGCACCACAGCCGGACGCGCGCCGCCGGCAACGCGCAGATCCACAATGCCCTTGGCCCGCTGCAGGCCCGGCCCGGCCTCGGCCAGCAGCCGCCGCAGGGCGTCTTCACTGACCGGCCCGGTCATGGGGCGAGAGAATGCGGTTATGCCTTCATCCCCGTGCGTTGTCGCTCTGGCCGCGCATATGGGTTCAAGGCGCGGCGTGCGGGAAGGCGGCCGCCCCCGCTCGTCCAGCCAGCCAGCATACAGGGAATCCAGCACGGCGAAGGCAATATTCCCCTCCACGGCGGGGAGGATGACGGCCTGGGGGTTGCGCCTGCGCAGGTCGGCCAGCACTGCCTCAAGCCTTTCCGGCGATACCGCATCGGCCTTGTTGGCGATGATGACGTCGGCCTGCGTTACTTGGGCCAGGCGTACTCCATCCCCGTTTTCATCCCAGGCCAGGGCGTCGGCCACTGTGACGACCAGTCCGGGACGGACCAGATCGTCCAGCTCCGCCAGGGCGGCCAGCACATTGGCGGGGTTGGCCACACCGGTGGTTTCCAGAATAACCTGCTCCGCCGGCGCCGCATCCAGCAGCCGTTGCAGGCCGGGGCGCAGGCTGTCCGCCAGGGTGCAGCATACACAGCCCGCGTCCAGGGCCTCCACATGAGTTTCGCCCCTGGTGAGGGCGGCGTCCAGTCCTATGCTGCCCAGTTCGTTCTGAATGACGGCGGCGAACTGCTCGCGTCCGTTCAGATAATCGAGCCAGCGCCGCAAAAAAGTGGTCTTGCCCGCGCCGAGAAAGCCCGTAAGCACATGCATGACCGGCAAGGCGCTCCCCGCATCCCCACGCGGCCGATACCGCCCGGGCAGACGGCACAGGGCCTTGCTTCTTGCCAGAACGGCAGCCGACGCGCCGTCTGCGGCCCCGCAGGCGCTTGCCTGCGGCGGGTGCGCCCTGTCTTGGCCCAAGGCGGCCCGCAGCATAAGCCAGGCCCCTTCCGACGCCGAAGCCGCGTCGCCGGGGGCATCCCCCTGCGCAAAGGGATCCTGCCGGGCCACGAGGAGCCGCAGGCGCGCCTCCTCGCCCAGCAGGGCGGCCGCCGTGCCCGCCAAAGCCGCAAAAGGACGCAGCAGCAGCCGGAAGGCTGGCACGTCGCATTCCAGCCCGCCGGGAGGCACAATCCAGGCCGCTTCCTCGCCCGCAATGCCGGCAGGCGCGGCAACGCCGCTTGTGGATATGCTACGCTGCCGAGCCGGAGCGGCAAGCGTCAGGATAAGGCTGCTCCCGTCCAAGGCCGCCGTCAGCCCCACATGCCCCAGGCGGAAGGCCTTCAAAGCCGGGACGTACAGCGAAAGATCGCGCACGGCGGCCCCATAGTCCGGCCCCAGAGCCACGGCCAGAGCCTGGAGCGGGAAAATATCCAGTACGGGATCTGCGGCCTTCGGAAAGACATAACATGTGAACCTGCCGTGGAGAGCCCCGTCTTCACAACGTTCTTCACAAAACGCCAGGCCATACACATGGGGCGCGCCCGCCACACGGCAGGTCCAGGCGGGCGGCCCGCCGCCCGATGCGCGCACGCCGCGCCAGCCCAGGGCTCGCGCCCGGCGGCGCTCCAGATGCACGCCGGCCAGCAGGCAATTCATGATGGTAGGGCTTTCCGGCCCGTTTTCGGGCGCGAGCTGGCGGGGCAGCAAGGCGGCAAGGCGCATGGCGGACCTCCCTGGGGCTGCTGATGTGCGGCGACGTTTCCAGCGTACAGAACGTCCGGGGCGCGGGGAGGCTTCTCCGCGCCCCGGACGCCTGTCAGGCAGGGAATTTGATCACGTCGCCGTTGCCGAGGTAGTTGGTGGTCTTGGAGCGGAACCGCGCTGTGCCCTTGACCACGGGATAGCCCGCATCCACAAACTTCTGGGCTGTTATGAGGCCCGTGCAGTGGTTGCAGCCCACCTTTTGCAAATCCCATTTTTTAAGGCCGATGACCAGATCGTCGTACTTGGGATCCCAGTCGTCAAAAGGCGAGATGTGCAGGCCGCCATAGAGGCCATAAAACTGGTCTTTTTCATAAGCAATCGTCTTGTAAGCCGTGTCAGCGAACAAGATGATGCCCTGATGGCAGCACCCTGTAATGCTGACCAGCCCCACATCCTTGACGTTGCAGTACATGGACATTTCCCCAAAGACTTTAAAGATAATGGGGCAGTCAAAGTCATACAGCGCAACGCCTTCCTGCAGCTTATAGAGGCCCTTGGGAACCTCGGTCCACTTGCCGCGGTGGCCGCAGTCTTTGAGGTACTGTTTGCCGTTGGGGTAAAAGGTGTTGGGCGTGTAGATATGGATATTAGGGTTATATTTGGTGACGGCCGGCAGACCGAAGTAGTGGTCCATGTGCTCATGAGTCTGAATCATGGCCGCAATTTCATTGTTGGCCAGCATCGTGTCGATGCCTTCCCGCTTGTAGCAGGTATCCATCCACTGGTAGTTCCAGCCCGTATCAAACAGGTATTTGGTGACCTTGCCTTCCAGATCCTCAATTTCCACCAGGCAGGAAAACCCGCCGGCATTGTCGGCATGGACGCTGTTTTCCTTGGCTATGTCCCAGGCTTCGTCAAGTTTGTGGGGCAGAAGGTGTCTGATTTTCTTCATGCCCTCTTCATAACTGCCCTTGCCTATGCCTTTGCCGTTGCCGAAAGGAGCCCAATTGAAGGTGTATTGATCCACCAGCAACCCGCCCGCACCTGTGACGTCCTGCATGAAGATGCCGTTGTCGAACCAGCTCGTTTCTGAGATATTAGTAACCTTCACTGATTTGCACAGACCGATGTTGGTCTCGCCGCGTTTGACGTCCTTGAGGAAAGCCCGCCGCATGGGGGAATAAGAGTACACGCCCATAGCGCCTATGGCACCCACGCCCACGCCCAATGCCGCGCCTTTGATAAATTCACGTCTGTTCATGGAACCCCCTACTGCACAAGGGTGAAGTGAGCGCTGCACCAGGGCAACACGGCCACAATGGCAAAGTAGACGATAACGCCGATGACGATGCCGGCCAGCAAACCAGGCGTCATAGCCGGGCTCCAGGCGCTTTTGACGGCAAAGGCATGCTCGTCGGCGCGGACTTCCTCACTGCTGCGGAATTCACGCTTCCAGCCGGGCCAGCCGTCCATGAACCACCAGTTGATCAGCCAGATGTCTATCAGCCAGATCGTTGGGATCATGGGAAATTGCTGCGGGTGGGAAAAGCCCTTCTGGGTGCCGAGCACAAAATGGGCATACTTATAGTACAGGCAGTAGATGGCAATGCCGCCCAGGGCCACAAGGCCCGTGCGGATGAGCACATTGACGGGCGTGCTGAACTTGTTGGGCCAGTTGCCGCAGTAAAACTGCAGAAACAGCGCAGGCACCAGGAAAAAAATGGCCGTTTCGCCCACATGCAGCCAGCGCCAGTCCGGAGCGGCGTCGCGCCGGTGCCCGCGGATAGCGTCGCCCCACACGAGTTCCTGCATGTACCAGAAGAAGAAGCACAAAGAGACGGAGATGGCGATGATGCCGAAAAAGAGCGCACAACGCCGCAGCCACGGCGTTTTGATCAGGCAGAAGGGATAGCGCTCCCAAATGCCTTCCATAAACCAGACCACCACGGTGCAGCACATGATCCAGGCCACATGGAAGTTGGCCGAAACCGTCTGCGCGAATTCTTCCCAGTACGGTGGGGTGATGGCCGTAAAGTACTGCCAGGGGTAGTACAGAATGCCCATATGGTTGTGCATGGTCATGAAATAAATGACCAGACTGAGGCAGAAGGTGCCAAGCCAGATGCTGAAGCCCTTGACCGGCTGGCGTTCGTTCTGCCAGGGATGGCCCTCCAGCGCCACGATCCAGGCCGGACTGATCCACGAGGCGATAACCGCAAACATCATACAAGCCTGGGCCGCATACTCCGTGGAGTAAAACTCGGTAAGCCCCGGCAGCTTCTGCAGCTGATGCGGATTAAAATACGCAAAGGCAAAATTGCCAAGGATGCCTTCAAAAAAGCCATGAATCATTGTGATCATGATGCCGACGGAAACCAGAGAGAGCACCAGCCCTTTCTGCAACGGGTGCGCATTGCGGATCCATTCCCGTTTGAACGGCCAAAAATCAAAAATATACGCCATCCAGATAAGGATGATCAGCCACCAGCGGCAATAATTGTATCCCACATAGGGCGTGTAAAAGCGCATGATGCCGCGCGGATCCTGAAACACCCACCAGGTGACGGCAAAAATAAAAAGCGTCACTGCCATGTTGGCCAGCATCGGCCAAGGCCCTCGCCAGCGCTTGATGAGCTTGCGCTCTTCAAGATACGGAATGTCATGGTCAGCCATTGAAACCTCCTCATGCTTGCGGGGTTACTGTTGCCGCAGGCGCGCGCGTTCCGGCGCGCATGGCCAGCGCAACGGCGTTAACCAATGCCTCTTCGCTCATCCTGTCCACGGGCAGCCCAAGACGCCGCCCCTCCAGACGCAACAGCGCCGGGGTAAAGTCCGGGGGCAGAGGCTGCGCCTCCCCTCCGGCCGCCTCCTGCGCCGCCGCGGCATAGCCCTGCATGCGGGGAAAGCGCCCCCGCCAGTTCCCTCGTAAAAAATCGCGCCGGTTCATCGGCTCTCCTCCCGGTATTGCAAAAGGCAGGAGACGTATGCCGTCACCGCGGCCACGCTGGCCTGCGGGTCAGCATGACGCAGCCCGTGCAGCGTGCGGGCCAGGTGCTTGAAAAGTTCCTCCAATTGAGCCTGACTGCAGCCCTCAAGCAGACGGGTCAGGGTGTGCTCGTCGGGCAAGGTGCAAGCTCCGGCCTGGGCCAGACGGGCATTGGGCACGGCCTGCAGCAGCGTGGAAAAAAAATGCAGATGGTGGCGGGCCAGAAGACGCATATCGCCACCGTGCAGCGCCATGCCCACTGAAGGCAGCAACCGCTCAAGCGTCAGCATGACCGAAGGCGCAAACGAACCGGCCACGGCTGATAACAACGGGGGCATAATGATGCGCATGGCGTGCAGGCTGTCGTCCGGGCCGGAGGTTTGCGGGGCGCAAGGCAGGGACCGCACAAAAGTGCCGCTGTTGCGCCGGGTTTCGAGAATGCCGCGGCCCACCAGGGCGTGTAGGGCCGTGCGCAACGTGGCTCTGCTGATGCCCAGCTCTTCAGCCAGATGCCGTTCTGCGGGCAGACGCGCAAACAACGCCCATCGCCCTTGCAGCAGGGCCTGCTCCAAAAGTTTTTCCGCGTTTACCGGCGTGCTCATGGATTCCTCCAGGCCAAACATGCGTGCCGTGTCAGCTCCATATTGTCCTTGACAAAACAATTTGCAACAATTCCACAAATTTTTATTTATATTTCATAACAATATAAATTTAATAAATAAAAAATAATTAAATGGTATGACCAAAATAATATTATTCGCTTACTATCACGATTTTTTCACAAAAACAGCCGCATTTTTACCCTTAACTGACCTATAAAATATAATTGGTCATACCAATACAGAAAAAAAAGGCTTGCCCAGGCGCGGATTCCATTCTACTGGCAGGCTATCGGTTCTCGCCGCGGCCCCCGACAAACAAGGAGTTCCCATGCCGCGTTTTCACCAATGGCGCAAAGGCTTTCCCGGCCTTATGTGGAGCATTTGCCGGCGCGAGTCACGCCTGAAGCTGTTCACGCAATGGCGCAACGCCGGTTTTGACGCGCCGCAGCTGCTCAAGAACGCCGCGTATCGCAAGCAGGTTGTTATGGAGCAGGACTATCCACTGCTTATGGAATTCTGGGATATGATCCACGCGGCGCGACCGGCAGCGGCCATCTTTCGCCTTAAGGCGGACGAGGGCCGCAAGCCTCTGATGCTGCAGGGCTGGCCAGAACCGGAAGAGGATATTTACAGCGGTTTTTTAAAAGAAGCCTTTCTGCCCGGCGGGTACAAATCGGAATGCTATAACGCCCAGCTCCGCATGCGCGTGGGCGACGCGGATTATCCCGTTTTTACCGTAGACAGCAAAAGCCGTCGGCTTGCCGACGCCAATGAAGCCGCGCGGGTGCTGTTTATCGGCGCAGGCCAGACCGAACGGCAACTGACGCTGGAGGATGTGGTGCCGGAAGAACGGCGCGCGCAGTTCTTCAGCGCAGCGGGCAAGGCGGTGGAACGCGATGCATGGTCCGGCAAGCTCCTGCTGGGCAACGGCGAACGGGGGTTGTTTTCCGCCCATGCACGGCTGACGGTTTGGGGCGGCCAGGATTTGCAAGTGGTGCGGGCGGCGTTGATCAGCGTGGACCCCAAACCGCTGCCCCTGCCGGACAACAGCGCCCTGGCGCTGCGTTCGGGCGAACTGCGCCCGGCTTTGGAGCGCCTGTACGCCGACTGCGGCCCGGAAGTGGACGGGCTCATGCTCTCGCACATTCAGATGGGAAGCGGCCGTGTGGCCATTTATGGGGTGGGGAAAGTTTTTGAAAACCTGGAATGGGGCATGCTGCACGCCTATGAAGGCACCATCGCGCAGGATATAGAGCAGTTCGGCCTCAGCGCCCTCATGGTGGAGGACACGCTGGACAGCGTCAAATCCATTGATTGGGCCTTGTTTGCGCCGCAGGGAGTCCGTTCCTATTTTGCCAAGCCGTTTTATTCGGAACACGGCCTGCACGCGGTGCTGATTCTGGCCAGCCGCAAAACAAAAGCCTTTGGCGCCGATGCGGAAGCGGCCTATGCGGATGTGGTCGGGGCTTTCGGCGCTCTTGCCCGGCGCTGGCGAGAAAAGCCCTGAACAGCGCCCGCGCAGCAACAGGCCCTGAGGACACCGGCGGCCCTACCGGAGCCCCCCCCGAAAAACGCCGCTATAAAACAGCAGTGGATCCGCCTGCGCTCCGCCGCACGGGGCGGCCGCGCGTCAGCCCGGCTGTCCGCTGGGGCTTTGGGCCGCCGCGGGCAGCGGGCGCGCCGCCAGGCCGTCCATGTCCGCGGCCAGCTTATCCTTGAGCGCCGCGGCCCGGCCTGCGTCCAGCATGATCATGTCCACCTGCCGGGTGTGGATAAGCAGATAGCCCAGAAGCCGCGTTTTGCGCAGCACGTTTTCCGCCGTATCGCCTTCGGCTACGGCAAAGAGCGAATCGTCCTTAACATCTGCGCGGAAGCCGCGCGCCTCCAGCAGATCCGCCAGCATGGCCGCGCGCAGCCGCCGCCGCTGCCTGTCTGCCGCGCCGCCTTTGAACTGGAAGCTGACAAAATTTTCGTGTCCGTCCGGCCCGGCCTGGCTTTCCACCGTGCAGAAATGGTAGCCGTAGCGGGCCTGCAGCAACATATATCCGCTGCCGATAATGAAAAAATTGCGCTGGGCCATGGCGTTGGGGGCGGTGCTTTCCAGCTCCGGCTTCATGGTGCTTTCCAGCATGACGCTCATAAAGCCGGAGGCGCTGGCGGCTGGCGGCCCGGCCCAGGGCACGGCCGTCATGCCGTCCCAGAGGGCCAGCATGGGCAGGCTGGCGATCTGTTTGATATCCACCACCGGCCCGGGAACCGGGGCGGCAAAGCCGCCGCCCATATCCACCAGCCAGTACTGCAGCTTGACGCCGGCCCGCAGTTGTTTGCCCATCTGCCCAGGCAGCCCGGCATCCTCGCTGAACAGAAGCTCCACGGATTTTTCGTGGCAGAAGCGGGTGATGTCGTGCAGGCTCCGGCAATACTCCGGCGCGAACTCCGGCGCTTCCGGATCCAGTAGGCGCAGGGGCACCATAAGCCGGGCCAGGGCCGCCAGACGCTGATGCACGGGGCTGCCCGCCATAAGGTTGGGCTTGTGCGCGCAGGCGGGCAACAGCTGCGGCTGCAGCCCGGCAAAGACCGCGCTGCGCCCGGCGTCCAGGGTCACTTCGCCCGCGCCCGCAAGAAGGCTGCAGGCCCCGGCAAGGCCGCACAGGGCGGGCACCTCATACTCCCGCGCCACTGAAGCCAGGTGCCCGGCCATGCCGCCGGTTTCGCTCACCAGGCCCGCAGCGCGCGAAAGCAGCGGCGCCCAGCGCGGCAGGGCACGCTCCACCACCAGAATGCCGCCTTTGGGGAAGGAAAGCATATCCGCTTCCTTGCGCGCCACCACAGCCGGGCCCAGCCCCACGCCGGGGCTTACGGCCACGCCGCCCTGCGCCAGCACAGTCAGCCCTTCGGGCAGCGCCTCCTGCTGGGCGGCGGCCGCCGTTACAGACTCCAGCCCGTGCAGGGGGCGGCTCTGCAATACCGTCAGGCGGCCCGTGCGGGCGTTGCACGCCCACTCCACATCCTGCGGCTCGGCATAATATTCTTCCAGGGCCAGGGCCATTTGCGCCAGCTCCGCGGCCTGCTCGTCCGTCAGGCTGGGCGTCTCGCCCGCCGGATCCTTGCGCAGGAGCCGCGGCGGATGTTCGCGGCTGAAGGCGAACACATCCGGAGTCGCGGCCCCGTCCACTACGGCCTTGGCCAGGCCAGGCACCGCGTTGATCACCACCCGCTCCTCCCCCCTGGCGGCGGCCACGGGGTCGCGGCTGTAGACGACGCCGCCCGCGGCCGAAGGCACCATGGCCAGCACGCCCACGCTCATGGGCGCGGCGTCGTCCGGGATGCCGTGCTGGAAGCGGTAGCTCATGGCCGTGACGGCGTATTTGCTGGCCACAATTTCCTTCCAGACGTCGCAGGCTTCTTCGGGCGGCACATTCAGCTCCGAGCGGTACTGCCCGGCAAAGGTCACGCCCAGGGCGTCTTCGCCCACGGCGCTGCTGCGCAGGGCCAGGATCAGCTCGCCCTCCGCCCGCACCCGCATGGCCGCCACCTGTTCCGTGATGGCGCGCTCCAGCTCCGGCGGCAGGGGCGCGGCCAGCACCGCCTGCTGCAGGGCGGCGGCAAGGCTGAACACGGCGTCCAGGCTCTGCATGTCCGTGGTCTGGATACGGCGGTTCAGCTTCTCGCGCAGGCCGCTGTACTCCATAAAACGGTAGTAGGCCGCCACGGTGACGGCAAAGCCGTCGGGCGTCTCCAGACCGGCGCGGGCCGCCACTTCGCCCAGGTTGGCCATTTTGCCGCCCACCTGCGGCATGTCTTCCAGCCGGATCATGGGCAAGGGCAGGACCAACGGCCCCTCGGGATGCGGCGGCTCCTCCAGCAGGGTCTCCATCTGGCTGCGGATGCGCTCAAAGGCCGTCTGCACCGGGGCATAGGCGTTGTCGGAGAGGGCGTTCAGTTCCCGCACCATCTGAAAAACCGCCGTCACGGCGCGGGTACAGACGGCCTGCACATAGTCCATGCCGAAAGGGCGCGGATTGGCAAGGCTATCTTCCACCTCGCTCATGGTTTCCAAGGCGCTTTTATTGGCCGAAAGCAGCCGCCGGAAGCGCGCGCAGCGTTCCCGCAAGCGGGCCTTGACCGCCTCTTCTCGGGCCAGGGCCTCCGGGTCCGGCGCGGCCGGACGGCCGCCCAGCCAGCGGCGCAGGGCGTTGACGAGTGCCATCAGCGTACAGCGGAGCGGGCCGCTTCCTCCATTTTTATGATCAGCTCACTGATCGCCACGGGCTTGAGCATGTAGTCATACGCGCCCAGGTCCAGGCCCTGGACGGCCACCCCCATGCAGGCGTGACCGGTGAGCAGGATGACGGGCAGATCGGGGGATTTTTCCTTCATGCGGCGCAGGGTTTCCAGCCCGTCCATGCCGGGCATGCGCACGTCCATGACCACCACCTGAAAAGGGCTGCCCCCCGGCTGCAGCGAGGCTTCCAGCGTCTCCAGAGCCGCTTGCCCGTCCGGCGCGGTGGCCACTTCCATGCCGCGTCGGGTCAGACGTTTGTGCATGAGGTCCAGAAATTCCACTTCATCGTCCACAAACAGTGCGCGCATGGGGCCTCCTTGCCATGTTTGCCGCTCTTGCCGTTCCGGCCGCGCGTCGCGCCCGACGCCGCCGCGTTACAGGGCCATACCGTCTTCGTCCTCGCCCTGGGCGGGCGTCTCCGCCTGGCTCTGCGGTGGCTCCGCCGGCAGGGTGACGATAAAGGTGCTGCCCTCGCCGGGAGTGCTCTGCACCTCTATACGGCCGCCCAGTTTTTCCAGGATTGTGAAGCAGATGGCCAGACCCAGCCCCGTGCCCTCCCCCACTTTTTTGGTTGTAAAGAAGGGGTCGAAAATCTGCTTCATGGTGGCCGGGTCCATGCCGGGCCCCGTGTCCGTAAACAAAACCTGCGCCCCGTCGCCGTGGGGGCGGGTGCGGACGGTCAGGCTGCCGTTCTTGCCCATGGCGTCGATGGCGTTGTCAATAATATTGATGCAGACCTGCTCCAGCTGGGCCGGATCGGAAAGGATGACGGGCACCTGGCTGTCGTATTCCTTGATAATGCGAATATTGCGGCTGGCGGCCTCGGTTTTGAGCATATCCACGGCCTGGTCCAGCAGGGAATTGGGCAAAATTTCCGTGCGGCCGGGGTTCATGCGCCTGCCGAAGCCCAGCATGCGCTGGGTAATGCCCTTGGCACGCTTGACGTGCTGCTCAATTTTTTCCGTACTTTCTGCGATTTCTTTATAATTTTGCATCTTGGCCGGGTCTTCGTCCTCCAGCAGATCGCGGATCCAGCCCGCGTTTTCCTGAATGAGCATCAGGGGATTGTTGACCTCATGGGCCACCCCGGCGGCCATCTTGCCCAGGGCCGCCATCTTGCTGGACTGGAGCATGCGGGCGTCGATATGGGCCTGGCGGTGGTCCGCCGCCTCCAGCGAAGCCACCATGCGCCTGGTGCAGAGCTCCGCCCCCACGCAGACCAGCGCCCCGCCCAGGATCATAAAAAAGGTGATCAACGCCCGCAGCTGGCGCAGAGGACGCAGGCTTTCGCGCACGTCGTCCAGCACCACCAGCACCCAGGGCATGGATTCCAGGGGCATCATGGCGCTGAGCATCTCCTGCCCGTCCGGCGTGGTGATGCGGCGCGTGACCACGCCCGCCCGGCCCACGGGCGGCAGGGGCTGGTCAAAACGGCTCATGCTGCCGCCGTGGTAGCGGGAATCCGTCTGGAGCACGCCCTGGGCATTGACGATAAAGGCGTCGCTGTGCGGGCCGGAGTACACCCGGCGCAGCAGCGCGTCGATGGCGTCCATATCAATGGTGGCCCGAAGGATGAAGCTCTGCCCGCCCACATGCCGCAGCACGGCTACGATGAAGTGCGGCACATGGCGGTAGCCCAGAAACACGTCGCTCACATACACGCCCTTGCGCAGCACCTCCACAAACCAGTCGGCCTCGGCGTAGTTGGCCCCGCGCAGGTCGAAAGGCCCCACATAGGCCACATGTTTGCCGTCCATGCCGATGATGCCCACATCCACAAAGGAGCGGCTGTTGGCCTGCATGACGCTGAAAATGGCGCTCAGCCGCGCGGGGTCGCTCAGCTCCGCATAACTGTGGGTGAAGGCAAGGGTCTTGATCTGGGCCACCCGCTCCACCATAAAGGTGTCCAGGGCGCGGTGCTTGCTGCTGATGACGGCCTCAATGCCCGCGCTGATCTTTTCGTCATAAATGGCCCCCAGGCGGTCCAGGCAGAACAGGCCCAGAGCCGCCAGGGGCGTCAGCGCCATGAGCAGCAAGGTCGCCAGCAGGCGCCGGTAGATGCTTTTGTATCCGCGATGGGGCGCGGCCGCCACGACAGACATCAGCGTTCCTCCCCGCAGCGGGGCGCCCCGGCCAGGGGCGCGGCGCTCCCGGATGCGGCGTCAACCGCGACGCCGCCCAGGGGCTCGCCCCGGTACAGGGCCCGGCAGTGTTCCAGAATCTCTTCCCGCCGGGCGGCCACCTGCGCCGCATCCTGCATGATCATGTCCAGCTGCCGGGTGTGGATGGTCATATACCCGGCCACGGCCAGCAGACGCGCGCCTTCTTCCTCTTCAAAGCCTTTGAGGGTGGCGCTTACGGCGTCGTTGTGCAAAACGGGGGCGAGGCCGAATTCCCACAGGATATCGGCCACAAAACGCACCCGCAGCATGCGCCGCTCTATGTCCGCCGCGCCGCCGCGCAGCTGGAAGTTGAGATAATTTTCGGAAACGCGCTCGGAAAGCCGCGCCTCCACTGACACAAAATGAAAGCCGAAGCGCGAGTGCAGGCTGCAGTAATCGCGCGAGACCAGAAAATAGTTCTTTTCGCTGAAATACGCCGTTTGCGAGGCCGGGTCCAGATGCGGATTGGCCGTCGCTTCAAACAGCACGGACAAAAAGCCCTTGCCGTCCACGGGCGGCGGCCCCTGCCAGGGCCAGGCGTTCATGCCGCGCCACAGGGCGCGCATGGGACGGGAAGCAATGTCCTCCACGTCGATAACCGGCCCCGAAGGCGTCACACGGAAGCCATCGCTCAGATTCACCACCCAGAACTGTTTGAGCACCTTGTCCCTGAGCTGTTTGACCCTTTGCGGCGCATAGGCCTTGGCCGCGCCCAGGCTGAACATGGCGCTCACGGCCCGCTCGTGGCAATAGCGCCCAATATCGTGGTAAGTGGCGCAGTTGGCGGCCTTAAAGTCCACGCTGTCCACCTCCAGGGTCAGGGGCAGGATGTGGCGCGACGCGTTCTGGAGAACGCGGTACACCGGGCTGCCGGGCATATAGTCCTTCCCCGCCGGTTTATTGGGCAGCACGGCCTCGCGCCGTTCGTCATAAACCGTGCGCACATCCGCGCAGAGGGTCACGGGCTGGCCGTTTTCCACCACCTCCGTGGCCCAGGCCATGCCGAACACGGCGGGCTTGCCGAATTCCCGCGCTAGAGAGGCCAGCCGCGAACCCTGAAAGCCGCGCTCCACCACCAGCCCGGCCATGCGGTCAATAAGCGCGCCCCACATATAATTGTCGTCCGGCACCACCAGGATGCCGCCCGTGGGGAAGCGCCGGGCGTCGTCCCAGCGCCGGGCCGTCCAAGCCGGGCCCCAGGTTCTGCCGGGGTTGACCGTAAAGCCCCCTTCCAGCAGCACGGCGTCGTCCAGCTCCGGCGGGGGCGCGGGCTCCGGCAGGGGCGCAGCCGGGGGCCGGGTCATGGGGCGGGTCATGAGCAGGCGGATCTCCCCCGCAGGCGTACGCGCCCAGGTGACCGCCTGGGGCAAACCTTCAGCCGCCTCCACCTCCAGGGCCAACCGGGCCGCCTGCAGGGCCGCCGTCTCGTCCAGCACGGGCCGGAGCACGCGGTGCGGGCGGCGCTCCACCACCCGTTGCGGCGCGGCGCGGGTCACTGTGGCCGCATCCACGGGCATGGCGGAATATTCCAGCTCCTGCGGCAAGCCCTCGCAGGCGTAGACATGGACGTGGGCGCTCTCCGGCCGCAGGGGCGCGGCGGACTGCGCAAGCCCGCCCCAACAGCCCTTTTCCACCGCCAGGCAGGTGACGCAGAGCCCGGCCCCGCCGTCGGTAAGGCCGCGCGCCCGGCGGTAGACCAGGGCCTGGGCGCGCTGTTTGCCGGCCAGGGTTTTGTGGATGGCCTCCAGAATATGCGCGTCTGGCGCGTCCAGGGGCACGGGCGGCCCCCAGAGAACCATGCCGCAGCCTTCCTCCGCCGGGGCCTCAGGCGGCCAGACCCGGCCGCGCGGCAAAAGCTGCAGGGAATCCGCGTCCGGCAGAGCGCGCAACCGCTCCACCTCTTGCAAAACGGCGCTCGTCAGGTTTTGCGGCAAGGGCGTGGATTCCACCAGCTGGCCCAACTGGCGGGAGAGCTTGGCGAGGTGCATAGGCGCAAGCCCCCCGGCGGCCTGAATGCGACGGTTGATCTCGCTCTGCAGATCCCCGTGCTGAAAAAAATGCTGGCAGCCTGCGCCGGTAATGACAAAGCCCTGCGGCACGGCCTGGGGAAAACGCGCCCGCAGCGCCTCCAGCCTAAGGGCGGCCGGGTCCACCAGCGCGCCCTGCAAGGCCGCCGTCCCTTCGCCCAGGGGCAGGGTCAGCGGCCCCAGAAGGCAGGATTCCGGCTCGTAGACCTCATCGGCCACCAGCTTCTGCAACTGATTGAAGCGCTCGTAAAGGGCGGCGCAGGGGCCGGGGTCCAGCCGCTCCAACTGCTGAATGCACTGAAAGACCTGGGTGGCCACCTTGGTGCAGAGGGCGCGCACCCGGTACAGACCAAAAGGATGGTCGCAGCAAAGGGTATATTCCACATCGGCCATGGTTTCCTGAAAGGTGTTCCAGGCCGTGAGAAAGAGCTTGAAGGAATGGTGCCGCAGGGCGAAAAAGCGCTCAGCCTCGTCGGCAGAGCGCGGCTCGGACCGCTCCTGGCGCTTGGCGGAAGGCAGAAAAAAGCCCAGCAAACGGCTGAGGGACATGGCGGCTCCCCTGGCGCATACCGCGTTGGCCCCGGCCCCGGCCCTGCGGCCGCGGTGGAGGCGTCTCTGACGCTAGCACAGGCCGCCGCGGCCTTCAAGCGCATGTGCCGAAAAGCGCAAGTTTTTTTCGGCAAGGAAGAGCGCTGTACGGCCAAAGGGGCGCGCGATCTGCCGGGGCGCAACCAGGGGCCGTCATGGGGCGGGCCATGAGCAGGCGGATCTCCCCCGCCGGCGAGGGCGCCCAGGCGACCGCCTGGGGCGAACCTTCAGCCCCTCTACATCCAGAGCCAGTCGGGCCGCCTGCAGGGGCGCCGTCTCGTCCAGCACGGGCCGGACGCGCGCGGCGGGCGGCATGCGGCCGTGTTTTTTGGTTATCCAAAGGAGCGGCGGTTGCCGCGTTACACGGCGGGCGGGGCGGCCTCCGGCATGTCGGCCAGGGCGCGCAGCTGGGCCATGCTCTGCTCCAGGTTCTGGGGGTCGCCCACATCCTGCTGCAGAAAGGCGTTGACGGCGGGCATCTTGGCTATGGCGGCGTCGATTTCCGGGTTGGAGCCTTTGGCGTAAGCGCCGATGTTGACCATATCCTCCACCCGACGGAAGGTGCTCATATGGCGGGTAACCACACGGCCTGCCAGCACGTCCTGCCGCTCGCAGATGTCCGAACGCAGACGGCTGATGGAGCGCAGCACGTCAATGGCGGGGAAGTGCCCCTGGTCCGCCAGGTCGCGGGTGAGCACAATGTGCCCGTCCAGGATGGAGCGCACGGCGTCGGCAATGGGTTCGTTGAAGTCGTCGCCGTCCACCAGCACGGTATAGATGCCGGTAATGGTGCCCGAAGCCGAGCGCCCGGCCCGTTCCAGCAGCTTGGGCAGCTGGGCGAAGACCGAAGGCGTGTAGCCCTTGGTGGTGGGGGGTTCGCCTACGGCCAGGCCCACTTCGCGGGCGGCCATGGCAAAGCGGGTGACGGAATCCATCATCAGCAGCACGTCCATGCCTTTGTCGCGGAAGTATTCGGCCACGGCCGTGGCCGCGTAGGCGGCGCGCATGCGCACCAAGGGGGATTGGTCAGAGGTGGCGATGACCAGCACGGAGCGGGCCATGCCCGCCGGGCCCAGGTCGCGTTCCATGAATTCCACCACTTCGCGGCCGCGCTCGCCGATGAGGGCGATGACGTTGACGTCCGCGCGGGTGTAGCGGGCCATCATGCCCATGAGGGTGGATTTGCCCACGCCGGACCCGGCCATGATGCCCACGCGCTGCCCCTTGCCCAGGGTGAGCAGACTGTTGACCGAGCGCACGCCCACGTCCAGGATGTCCGTAATGCGCGGGCGTTGCAGGGGGCTCGGCGGATCGGTATAGATGGGGGCCAGCTCCGGGTGCCAGGTTTGCCTGGCTTCCACCGCCCAAGGGGGCGTGAAAGGGCGCTGCTCCCCCATCTGACGAGAAAAATCGGCCCGCGCGGCCTCCCCCACGGGCAGGGGCGAAGTGTAGATTTCCGCGCTTACGGGCGGCCCGGCGTCCAGGGGCGTGCCGAAAGCGTCAAAGGCCCGGCCCAGCAGATCCGGCCCCACGGGAAAGACCGGGGGCAGGCTGGTGTTGCGGATGCGGCTGCCGGGACGGATGCCGCGCATGTCGCCGTAGGGCATGAACAGCAGGTTACCGTCGCGAAAGCCCACCACCTCCGCCGCAATGCCGCCCTCCTCCCCATCGTCGGGCAGCATGTGGCAGACCGCGCCCAAGGGCGCGCGCAGGCCGCTGCCTTCGGCCACCAGGCCCACCACCTTGTTGACCTTGCCGTACAGGCGCACCGGGTCTCCGGCGCGCAGCAGTTTGGCGCAGGCTTGCGGATCCAGCTTCATGCCGCCCCCTCAGCGCTCAGGGTCCGCGCCGGGCAGAAAGCCGCCCTGCGTGAGAACGTTGCGGGCGGCGGCTTCCTCCTCCAGTGGAAAAAGCTCTTCTTCCAGCTCGGCCAGACTGGGCGCGCCGGCAGCGGAACCGGGCGCGCCGGAAGGGGTCGCGCCGGATTGAACAGAACCAGGCTGCGCAGAACCGGATTGGGCTAGGCCGGATTGGACTGGATCGGATTGGACTGGGCGCGTTGCGGCTTGGGAGGATTGCGCCTGCCGAGGATCGTCCTGCGGCGCTGCGGTCTGCGCCCCGCCGTGGGACGCGGCGGCAGGCGCGGCATCCGGCGCGGCATCCGGTGCGACTGGGACGTCCGGCGCGGCGGCAGGCGCGGCATCGCCCTCCAGGGGCTCGCCCAGGGGGGGCAGCCAGAGCGATTCTTCCGCGTCGTCGGCCGCAGGGGCGGAAGAAGGCGCGTCCGACGCGGGCGCGGGATCGGGCCCGACGTCCGCCGACGAGGGTACGGGGGCCGACGCTGCCGCGGCGATGGCATCCGCCCCGACCGGCGCAGCAGGCGGTGCGGCTGCAACGCCAGGAGATGGGGATGCGGCGTCAGCAGGAGATGCGGCAGGAGGCTCGGCTGCCGCCGTGGGCGCAGCAGGGGGCGCGGCTACCGCCGTGGGCGCAGCAGGTTTCTGAACCGCAGCAGGGGGCGCTGCTTCCACAGGGGATGCGGCGGGCAAAACTTCCTCAACCTCCACGGGCGTGGCCGCCTCTGCCGTCGCGGGCGGCGTTTCCGAGCCGGCGGGGGCGGCAGAGGGCGGCGTTTCCACTTCGGGCGCGGCCAGGCGCGCCGCTTCGCGGGCCACAAGCTCGCCCAGCTCCGCGGCGGCGGCCGCTTCTTCTGGGCGCTGGGGCAGGGCCAGGTGGGCCAGCACGCCCGCTGTCATTTCCCGGAAATAGGCGCGGCGGCAATCCACGCTGCCGCTGCCGCTTTCCGCCACCAAGTCGCCGGGCTCCAGGTTCGGGTCACCCGTAACCACCCACTGGCGCAGCTCCGGCACGCGCTCCCGCGCAGCCTGAAACAGATCGCCCACCGTGGCTTCGTCGTCGGGGTGCACGCGCACGCTGACACTGGCGCGCTCTTCCAGCAGGTTAAGGGCCTCCAGCACCAGGCTGCGCAAAATGGCCTTGTGCTCGCTTTGCAGCATCCAGCCCGTGCCCGCCTCCACGGCGGCCAGGGTCAGGGCCGTCAAATCTTCGCGCCAGGCGGCGCACAGGGCGGCCTGCTGGTCCTCCAGCCGCCGCAGCAGCGTGGCCAGGCTCTGGCCCAGCTCCTGCCGGAAGGCGGCCAGTTCCTCTCCGGCCGCATCCATGCCCTCCTGAAAGCCCGCATCATGGGCCGCATCGCGCAATTGGGCGGCCTCTTCCCGCAGCTGGGCGGCCGCCTGGCGCTCCTGCCGCGCCGCATCCAGGGCGGTACGGGCTTCCTCCCGCGCGGCGTCGGCCTCGCGGGTCAGGGCCTGCACGGCGGCCGCAGCTTCGGCGCGGGCCTCCTCCAGCACCTTCTGGCGCTCCGTGTAGGCCGCGCCCAGGATCTCCCGCGCGCGCTCCTCGGCCCGGGCGCGCACCCGCGCCAGGTAGTCTTCCTCCTGCTGGTGCTGGCGGCGCTGGCGCAGGGCGGGTTCCTGCATGGCGTCGAGCTGAGCCTCGGAGGCTTCACGCTCGCCCATGAAGACAGTGCCCCATTTTTTGCGCAGTTGGTCCGAGGCCATGGCGACCTATCCGGGGTTAAAGGCTTGCGGGGCTAAACAAAAACATCGCCCGCGCCGCGGCTGATGACGAGCTTGTTTTCCCCTTCCAGCCGCCGCACGATCTTGACGATGTCCTGCTGGGCACCCTCCACGTCCGAGAGTTTGGTGGGGCCCATGAATTCCAGCTCTTCGCGGATCATGTTGCCGGCGCGCTCCGACATGTTCTTGAAAAATTTTTCCTTGAGCTCGTCGCTGGCGCCGCGCAGGGCCAGAGTGAGCTGTTCGTTGGGAACTTCCTTGAGCAGTTCGCGCATGCCCCGGTCGTCGATATTCTTGCAATCCTCAAAGACGAACATGAGGTTGCGGATATCCTCGGCCATCTGGGCGGAATCTTCTTCGATTTCGGAGAGCACTTCCTCTTCGGTGGCGCGGTCCACGGCGTTGAGGATTTCGGCCACGGACTGCACGCCGCCCACCTTTTTGCCTTCCTTGCCGCCCATGGCAATGAGCTGGCTGGTGAGCACCTTATCCACCTCCATGAGCATGTCTTCGGGCACGGCCTCCAGGCGGGCCAGGCGCATGAGCACTTCAGCGCGCGCGCCTGCGGGCAGGTTCGTCAACAAATTGGCGGCCTGGTCCGGGTTAAGGTGGCCAAGGATGAGGGCCAGGGTCTGGGGATGCTCGTTGCGCAATATCTGGGCCAGCAGCCGGGGGCTGACCTGCTCCAGCTCGCGGAAGGGGGCCGGGCCCGTATCCAGATTAAGGGAATCCAGGATATACTTGGTGGTTTCCGGGTCCACGTTTTTGACCAGCAGGCGCTTGAGGGTATCGGAACCGCCGGCGATCATGTCCACGCCCTCCACCAGGGATTCGTGGAATTCGCGCAGCACTTCCTCCACGGTTTCGCGCGGCACGGGCTCCAGCTCCACAATGGCCTTGGAGATATCGGCAATCTCCTGCCGATCCATGCGCTTGAACACATCGGCCGTAAACTTGTCGCCCATGGCGAGCAAAAGCACGGCAATGCGCTGTTTGCCGGTCAACTCCATGTTCCAACTCCTTCGCCGGGGGCGCGCCGGGGGCCCCGGAAGCTCATTCCTTGTCCGCCATCCAGCGCCGCACCAACCGCACGGCCTGGTCCATATGCTGTTCCGTAATGCGGAAAAGCCGCATTTTCAGTTCCTCAATCCGCTGGTTGCTCTCTTTCTGCGCCAGGCGCAGCGCCCGCAACTGCGTGAGCGAGGGGACCGATCCGCCGCCGCCGGAGGGCAGGCGCGCCGGTTTCTGCTGTTTAGGCTGCTGCATCGTTTTTCATCCAGCCGCGCACCAAGGTCACCACCTGTTCCATATGATTGTCGGAAAGGGTGAAGATGTGCGCCTTGAGGGCTTCTATATCTTTGTAAATGATCTCGTCCTCGTCCTCTTGCTCCGGGGCCTCGTCGTCGGTCTTGGCCTTTTCTTCCAGGGCCTCATACAGGGCGAGCTGTTCCTCGGCGGCAGGCAGGCCTTCCAGCCCTTCCACCATCTCGCCGGCCTCCACCTTGGGCCGGATGAGCGCCAGCACCACCGGCCGCACAATGAGCATCAGGAAGAGGAAGGCCAGCAGGGCCTTCAGCAGGGGCTTGCCCAAGCGCTCCGCGTAGTCAGCCAGCATGTCGGCGAAATTGGGATCCTTGGGCGGCTCCGAATCCGCAAAGGGGGCGGAGCTTACTTCCAGGGAGTCGCCGCGCGCCGTGTCCAGGCCCACGGCGTTGGACACAAGCTGCCGCACGCGCTCCACTTCTTCGGGCTTGCGCGGCACAAAGGTCCAGGCGCCGTTAGTCTTTTCATACGTCCCATCGAGCAGAACCGCAACCGTCAGGCGGCGCACGTCGCCCACATTGGCCACGATCTGCTGCTCTTCCTTATTGATTTCATAGTTGGTGGTGCGGGTTTCGCGGCTGCCGTTCTGGTCGGACACGGAACCCGTGATGCCGTCGCCGCGGAAGTTGACGTCCGGGGAGCCGGCCTCAAGATTGGCGCGGCCCTGCTGGCTTTCTTCGCTGCGCTGCTCGCTGCGGACCACGGTTTTTTCGGGGTCGAAAAGCTCGCGGCGGATGGTTTTCTGGCTGAAGTCCAGCTCAGCATTGACCTTGGCGATAACCCGGCCGGGGCCGAAAATGGGCTGGAGCATTTCTTCAATGCGACGCTCCAGGTTACGCTGCATGTGGTTGCGGTATTCCATCTGGGTGGTGCTCATGCCGGCCAGGCTGTCTTCCTCCGGCTGATAGAGCACCTTGCCGCCGTTGTCCGTGATGGAGAGGTGGGCTTTGTCCAGCCCCTCCACGGCCATGAGCATCATATTGACGATGGCGTTGATTTCCTTCTGATCCGGCTTGGCGCTGGGGCGTTTGAGCTTGAGCACCACCGAGGCTGAAGGGGATTGCCGCTCCTCCACAAAAAGGCTGCGCCGCGGGATGACCAGGTGCACGCGCGCGCTCTCCACGCTGGGGAATTCGCTGATGGTGCGGGCAAGCTCGCCCTGCAGGGCGCGGGTATAGTTGACCTTCTGAACAAAGTCCGTCTGACCCACTTTGATTTTATCAAAGATCTCAAAACCGATGCCCTGCCCCACCAGGCCGCCTTCCCCGGCGATCTTGATGCGCTGGTCGTAGACGGTCTCCTTGGGCACCAAAATGGTGCCGCCGTTGTCCGCAATCTGGTAGGGAATTTTTTCGGCCTGCAGGGCCTTGAGCACCACGCCCGCGTCTTCCGGCCCCAGATTGGAATAAAGCACGCGGAAGTCGGGGCGGCTCAGCCAGACCGAAAGCCCCAGCGCGCCGGCCATGAGGGCCGTTGCGCCGCCCAGAAGGGCCACGCGCTGCCAACGGCTCATATGGGTCCAGAAATTCTTGAAGGAAGCCAGTAGTTGGGTGAGAAATGCCGGCATGGTCCGCTCCTGCGCAAGCATGGCGCTGATTTTTCGACACCGGGGCGTGTCCGGCAATCAATTAGCAAGCATTGTGCCAAACACTGTGGATATGCTGCAAATCCCCAGCTTTCGGGCCGCCACAAGCAAATCAATTCCCCAGCCCGCCGCCCCCGCCCAGGCCCCCGCGGACGGCAAAAAGGCGACGCCCCGGAGGATGGGAACGCCGCCCTTTGCGCGTGTGAAGAAATCCGGCCTCAGAACTGCATTTTGGAAAGCTCTTTGTAGGCCTCCAGCACCTTGCCGCGCACGGCCGTGGTGAGCTTCATGGCCAGGCTGGACTTCTGCATGGCGATCATGAGCTCGTGCACGTTTTGGTTGCGGCCTGAGGCAAAATCCACAATGGCCTGGTCCTTGGCCTGTTGCAGCTCGTTGACGCGGTTCAGAGACTGCGTGGCCGTATCCGTAAAGCTGCTGGCCTGGGTTGCCGGCGTGTGCGCCTGGGTGGGATAAGCCATAAAGTCGGCCTGCGCGCCAAAGGTTTCCCCTTTGTCCACGCTGTCGCGCAGGAGGCTCTGGTCCAGGGTTTTGGCAAACAGGGTCTCGCCGCTTGCGGGCGCGCCCTGCTGCAGCGAACTCTGCACCTGGGTAAAATGCCGCAGGGCGTCGCTGTACGCCCGCATGCCCACTGTCTGGATGCTCATATCTGCTCTCCCTGTCCCTGGCGGCGGCCTGCCGCGTTACTTGCCTATTTCCAGCGCCTTGACGTACATGCCCTTGAGGGCCTCGGCCGTGGTGACGTTGGCCTCGTAGTTGCGCTGGGCCGTCATAAGATTGGCCATCTCCTCCACCACGTTGATGTCCGGGTAGGAGACGTAGCCTTCGGCGTCGGCGTCCGGGTGCCCCGGCTCGTAAACGCGCTTAAGGGGCCGGTTGTCGATGGTCACGGCCATAACGCGCACGCCTTTGACCTCCCGGTCCAGGGCCGAACGCATGTGGATGGAAAAGGGGTCGTCCACATCGGCAGTCTGCTGCAGCACGCTGCGCCGCCGGTAGGGCCCGCCCTGGGGCGTGCGGGTGGTCTTGGCGTTGGCCAGGTTCATGGAGATGGTATTGATGCGCGTGCGGTCCGCCGCAAGGCCCGAAGCGCTGATGTCAAATGCAGTCAAAAAATCCATGACAAACCTCCCGCAGGCGCAACGCTACACCTGCTTGCCGTCCTGAATGACGGTGCTGATCCCTTCAAACGTCTTGGCCATGATTTGGGTCAGGGCCGTGTACTGAAGCTGGTTTTTGGCGTGGCGGGCCATTTCTTTGTCAATATTGACCCTGTCCTCGCCGTGGATGACGCGGGGCTTAAGCTCCTTGTCCCACTCCGGGCCGAAGGTATTGGGGTCAAAGGCCGTGGGCATGTGCGCCTTGCTGGTGAGGCTCAGCTTGCCCTCGGCGTCCAGCCCCAGAGCCGCCTGCAGCTCCTTTTCAAAGGTCAGCTCGCGCGGCCTGTAGCGCGGCGTCTCTACGTTGGCGATGTTGCCGGCAATGATGTTCTGCCGCTGGAGCTGCATGTCCATGACTTTGCCCACCAGGTTCGTGGGCATGGAAAACAGGCTTTTCATACTTCCTCCCGCTTTCTCCGGAGCAACGGCGGATGCGCCCAATGCGGAGAAGGCTTGCCGCTCTGAAAGCAAAGCCCGTGCCGAAAATATTTTTTCAAACTATTTTCACATGATAATGATAAAAATCAGCGGCAATCCGGGGCCAGGCCCGCCCGCTGTCAGCTTCCTGACGGGCTGCCTCTTTGCAAACGGAGCGCCATGCGCTACCCTTATAACCGTCCCTCTTCGCCAACCCAGAGCCGCCATGACGCACGATCTGCTCTACCCCGTTTTTCTCTCCCTTGCGGGCTGCCGCTGCCTAGTGGCAGGGCTGGGCAATGTGGGGCAACGCAAGCTGGCGGGCCTGCTGGCCTGCGGCCCGGCCGCCGTTCTGGCCCTGGATACGGCCCCGCCCCCGGCGGCGGCCGCGCCCCTGCTTAACGACGCGCGGGTGCGCTTTGCCCGGCGCGCCTGTACGGCTGAAGACATTGCGGGGTGCGCCCTGGTTTTTGCCGCCACGGGCGACGTAGCGGAAAACCGCCGGGTGGCCGCCCTGTGCCGCCGGGCGGGCGTGCTCTGCAACTGCGCGAGCGCGCCGGAAGAAGGTGGTTTTCAGGTGCCTTCCGTGGCCCGCCGCCCGCCCCTGGCCGCGGCTCTTTCCACGGGCGGGGCCAGCCCGGCCCTGGCCCGGCGCTGGAAGGGCGAACTGGAAGCATGGCTGGCCCCCCGCGCCCGCATGGCTGCCCTCATGGCCCGGCTGCGGCCCCTGGTCCTTGCCTTGGGCCAGGAGACAGGGCAGAATACTTTGTTGTTCCGAAAGCTGGCGGCCTCGCCTTTGCAGATCTGGCTGGAACGGGACGAAACGGACCGTTGCCGCCAATGGCTGCTGGCCGAGCTGCCGCCGGCCCTGCACGCGCATCTAGCGGAGTTGTTGCATGATCTCCCCTGAAGTTTCCACCGGCATTACCCTGCTGCTTTACGGCCTGGCCAGCACGGCGGGCATTGCCGGCATGCTGGCGCGCAGCCCTTTGTGGCGGCGCATGGGCTGCTGGCTGGCCGTAGCCGGTTTTGTCTGCCAGACCCTCATCCTGGGGCTGGGCTTTCACCGCGCCCTGCCCGGCGGCCTGAGCCTGGGGGCTTACCTGCAGCTCATGGCCTGGTTTGTGGCGCTTTGCGGCATTGCGGCCTGGGGCAAGCTCCGGCAGGAAGTACCCCTGGTCTTTGCCGCGCCCCTGGCGCTCATGCTTTTTGCCATGTCCGCCCCTTATCTAGGGGCCGTGGTGCCCGTGCCGCCCTCTCTCAAGGCCCCCTTTTACGCCTTGCACATCGGCGCGCTCTTTCTGAGCCTGGCCCTGCTGGCCCTGGCCTTTGCCGCCGGGGCGCTGTTTCTGTTTATGGAGGGCCGCATCAAAAGCAAGCAGTCGGTCAAGGGCTTCTGGCAGGATATGCCGGCCCTCTCTATGCTGGACCGGATCAACGCGCTGACCGTGCTGACGGCCTTCCCGCTCTACACTCTGGGCATCGTTTCCGGCCTGGTCTGGGCCAAGCCCGTGTTCGGCGGCGTGGTGACCGGCGACCCCAAGGAAGTTGTCAGCATCGTCATCTGGGCGCTGCTTTCCGTGCTTTTCAACAACCGCGTCACCAAGGGCTGGCGGGGCCGCAAACCGGCGCAACTGGCAGTGTTCATCTTCATCCTCTGTCTCTTTTCCATCGTGGTGGTCAACACCTTCATGGAAACGCACCACGCCTTCATCCGGCGCTGATTGAGCAATAGCTATGGACTGCGACATCTTTCTTGTGGGCCTGAACCACCGCACCGCCGGCGTGGACGTGCGGGAACGCTTCGCCCTGGTCAACCACTGCGACCCGGAGCATTGGGCCCTGCCCTGTACGGGCGCAGTGAACGAAAGCGTGATCCTCTCCACCTGTAACCGGGTGGAACTGCTCGCCGCGGGTTCGGGCGACGTGCCGGGCCAGATGCTGGACTGCTGGGCCAAGGCGCGCGGGGCCAAGGTGGACGAGCTCTCCCCCTACGTCTATGTGCACAAAAATCTGGAGGCCGTGCGCCACCTGTTTTCCGTGGCCTCCAGCCTGGATTCCATGGTGCTGGGCGAGCCGCAGATTCTGGGGCAGCTCAAGACGGCCTACCGCAAGGCCGTGCAAAGCCACGCCACGGGCGTCATCCTCAACCGCTTGCTGCACAAGGCTTTTTCCGTGGCCAAGCGGGTGCGCACCGAAACGGCCGTGGCTTCCAGCGCCGTTTCCATCAGCTACGCCGCCGTGGAGCTGGCCAAACGCATTTTTGGCGACATGCGCGGCCACAAGGCCCTGCTGGTGGGCGCGGGCGAAATGGCCGAGCTGGCCGCCATGCACCTTTTGCAGGCGGGCATTGACGAAATCCTGGTGGCCAACCGCACCCTGGCCCGCGGCGAAGAGCTGGCCCGGCAGTTTCAGGGCCGCGCCGTCCCTTTTGCACAGCTGGCCGAACAGCTCACCAGCGTGGACATCATCATCACCTCCACGGGTTCGCAGGAACCCGTCATCCGCGCGCGCGACATCCGGGCCGTACTCAAGGCCCGCAAAAACCGGCCCATGTTCTTCATCGACATTGCCGTGCCCCGCGATATTGACCCGGACGTCAACGGCCTCGACAACGTCTACCTCTACGACATCGACGACCTTAGAGAAGTTGTTGAAGAAAACCTGGCCTCCCGCCGGGACGAAGCCGCCAAGGCGGCGGAAATCGTCAATGAAGAGGTGTTGGCTTTTTCCCACTGGCTGTCCTCCCTGGACGTGCAGCCCACCATCGTGGCGCTCATTGAGCGCGGCGAAAGCATGGCCCGGGAGGAACTGGCCAAGACCCTCAAACGCCTGGGCCCCGTGGACGTCCCCACCCGCGAGGCCCTGGAGGCCCTGGTGGGCTCCCTGGTGCGCAAAATGAACCATGACCCCATCATGTTTCTGAAAAACGGGGGCATGGCTCAGGAAGGCAACGGCCAGCGCATCAGCCTCACGCGCCGCATCTTCGGCCTGGACAAAACGGGCTGTAAGTATACGGAGGAACACTGATGCGCTGGTACGTCGTGGACGACCTGACGGAAAAGGAAACGGCCCGCCTGCAATCCCTGCTCACCCAAATGGGACTGGCCGCGGGCATGGACGGCCTCTACTGGCTGCCCCCGCCAGCCGAACTGCTCTCGCCCCTGCAGCGGGAGCACGCCGCGGACTGCGGCCCCCACGTCATGGGCCTGGAGGTGGAAAAAACCTCTCTGCGCCTGGAGCTGCTGGTGCGCGCGCGGGGGCGGCTGCGCTGCGACTGTGTGCACTACGCAAGCCCGGCCCTGCGCGAACACATGATCACCTGGCTGGAGCGCCTGCTCAATGACGCCGCCAGCGACGCCTGAACTCAGCGGCCGCTTCCCCGCAAGCCCCGTAGCCCTCACGGCGTCCGCAGGCCGCGGCCCGCACAGCTGCCCTTTCCGGCCCGCGTCTTTCCGTCGGAAAAAACCATGACACCCCGGCCCTTTGCCCTCCAGGCCCTGCCCCCGGCCGCCGCCCGCCTCTGCCTGAAGGTGGAGCGCTTCTGCCGCCGAGACCTGGCCCTGCCGCAGGGGGCATCCCTCCTGCTGGGGCTCTCCGGCGGAGCGGATTCCTCGGCTCTGGCCGTCATCCTGCACGCCCTGGCCCCACGCCTTGGGCTACAGCTCCACGCCTTGAGCATTGACCACGGCCTGCGCCCGGAATCCGCCGCCGACGCCGCGCACGCCCAAAGCCTGGGCCAAAGCCTGGGCCTGCCTTGCCGTATCCTCCAGGCGGACGTGCGGGGGCTGGCCGCACGGGAAGGGCGCGGCCTGGAGGAGGCGGCCCGTTGCCTGCGCTATGCCCTGCTGGAGGCGGAACGCCAGGCCTGCAGAGCGGATTTTATCGTCCTGGGGCACCACGCCGGCGACCTGAGCGAGGACGTGCTGCTGCGCCTGCTGCGGGGCGCGGGCTGGCCCGCCCTGGGTGGCATGCCCGCCCGCGACGACGCCCGCCGCCTGCTCCGCCCCCTTCTGCACACGGAGCCCGCCGCCCTGCGCGCCCTGCTGCGCCACTGCGGCCTGACCTGGCGCGAAGACGCCAGCAACCAGGACGCGCGCTTTCGCCGCAACCGCCTGCGGCACGCCGTTCTGCCCTTGCTGCGGGCGGAAAATCCTTCCCTGGACCGCAGCCTGTGCGACCTCTGGCAGTTGGCGCGGCAGGACGAAGACTACTGGCGCCAAGCAACCGACGCGGCCCTGGCCGCCCACCCCTGGGAAGAAAGTGCGGACGCCGCGGGCCGCAGCCTCTACCTGCCCCCGGCTCTGCTGCGCACCCTGCACCCGGCGGCGCGCCTGCGGCTCTACCTGCGGGCCGTGCGGCAGCTCTGCGGCCGGGGCGCAACGGCTGCAGAGCGACGCGGCCCCGCTGCCCCAGCCGCCGGACATCAGGCCCAGGACGGCGATCCGGCCGAGCCCCTCGCAGCCCCCGGCGCGCAGGCCAGGGCCCGCACCCTGCTGGCCCTGGACGCAGCTCTGACTCAGGGCCGGGGGCAAACCTGCTTTCAGCTGCCCGGCGGGATCACCGCCCATATCCTCAAAGGCGGCGTGCGCTTCAGCGTGCGGACCGCGGCCCTGCCGCGTTGCTGAAAACGGCGCGACCCCTTCCTGCCGAACGACCTGGCCTCCCTGTTGCACGGCGCCGCGGATGCCCGTTGCCGCCAGCCTCTGTCGGCCGTATTTTCACACCCTATTGCCTTCTGCATGCCACAATGCCGCAGCCGATGCAGCGTTTGTAACACGTTTTTTGCCCGCAAGGGCGCCGACGGCTTGCCAGAGCCGCCCCATTGTGTTACTTTTCTAAAAAAAATAATACCAAGTCCGTCAGTTATGCCGCCCGCAGCACCGCGACGCCGCACGGCTGGCGACGGGCGCAAAAAGGAACTCGCATGGACAAAACCCTGCTGGACAAAGCCGTGGCCTTCCACGGGCACCTCTGCCCCGGCCTGGTCATCGGCCTGCGCGCCGTGGAGGCCGTGCTGCAAGAGCCCGTCCTGGGCAAACTGCCCTACGGCAAGCTGGTCTGCGTGACGGAAAACGACGCCTGCGGCGTGGACGCCATCCAATGCCTGCTGGGCTGCTCCGCCGGCAAGGGCAACCTGGTGCTGCGCCCTGTGGCCAAGCACGCCTATGCCTTTTTTGACCGGGAAAGCGGCACGGCCTTGCGCCTCTGCCTGCAGCGTCAAAAAGCTCCGGACCAGAGCCGGGAGGCGTGGCAGGAAGACCTGCTGACTCTGCCGCTGGAAACGCTTTTCCGCCGCTCCGTACCCGCCTACCCCGTACCGGAGCCGCCCCGCCTGTTCCCCACCGTGACCTGCGAAATCTGCGGCGAGGGCGCGGCCGAGCACGCCATCCGGCTGGAAAACGGCAAAAAGGTCTGCCTGGATTGCAGGCGCGCCTATGCCCGGCGCTGGTAGCCCCGCGGCGGCCCGCCGTGCCAGGCGGGCGCAAAAGGCCGTGCGCGGCCTTTTTTCTTGGCCCATGGTAGCACGATTTCAAAATTAATCACTTCAATCCGCGCGCAGCGCTCCACGGATCCGTCATGAAAAAAACGCTCCTGTTCTGCTGTCTGCTCCTCTGCCCCCCAACCTTGGCGGCCCGCGCCGCGGACGACAACCTTATGCAGGACGTCTTCCTGCTGGACCCTGTTACCGTGACCGGCCAGCTGGAAGAAGAGCAGCTTGACCGCACCTCGGCCATTGTGGTGGAAAAAAACCGCAGCAACAACGTGGCGGACTATCTGGTGCGCGATCCGGAAATTTCCTTCAAGCGCAAAGCCGCCTTTGGCGACAGCAGCGACATCATTTCCATCCGGGGCATGGAATCCAAGCGCATCATGCTCAATCTGGACGGCCGCAACATCGGCTCCACGGGCATGTCAGGCGGCAACTACATCGACTTCGGCACCATCCCCCTGGACAACATTGAGCGCATTGAAGTTATCAAGGGCGGCAGCTCCGTGGAATACGGCAACAGCGCCCTGGGCGGCGTCATCAACGCCCGCACCCGCAAACCCACGGAAACCCCCTACCTGAGCGCCTACGCCACCATGGGCGGCTGGAACGACGTCTATGATTTCCACAACGTGCGCGGATCTTACGCCCAGAAGTTCCGCGCGCTGGGCGTGAGCCTGGGCCTGAGCCACCAGCACGCCGACCCTTTCCTGCGCAACAACTACTACAATTCCTTTCACATCAATCCCAAATTCTACCTGGACCTGCCCTGGCGGGGGGAGCTCGCCTTCGGCTATAACTACAGCGAGACGGAACGCGGCCTCATCCGCAGCAACCGGGCGGACGGCAACCCCACGAGCGACGCGAACCCGGACCTTCCCGGCTTCAGCAACACCATCAACAGCGACTACCCCCTGGCCAACGGCGAAAGTTTTGCCGGCGGCTCGCCCACGCCTTCCATGACTGTCATCGGCGACGACGCCCACTGGACCAAATACCGTCATCTGCTGGACGCCACCTACCGCCAGGAATTTCTGGACACGGGCTTTTTTGAGCTCATGGCCTTCAAAAACTACGAAAACCGGCGCGAAAAGAACTATGCGGACGTGGCGAGCCGCATGCTCCTGGATAAGGGCGGCATGCCCGCCAAAAACAAATTCGATCCCACCAGCACCAGGGACGGAGACCTGGTCCTGGACCGCAACGTGGTGGTGGACACCTCCTACGGCTTCAAGGCCAAAACCGGCGGCACGCTCATGGGCCATCAGATCCTGGCCGGGTTTGAATACAAGCTCCTCCAGCCCGGCGACATCACCGTGGAATATGTGGACAAAAACTATAACAAGGCCGGGCCCAACAAATTTACCGGGCAGATGGATTCCCAATCCGCCGGGCGCGCGGCCCAGGTCTACGGGGCCTTCCTGGCCGACAAGTTCAACCTGACGGACGCCCTTACCGTGGACGTGGGCCTGCGCCTGGACAGCTTCGTCTACAGCCCCGAAGGCCGCAACCGTACCCTCAACCACACGGCGGTCTCGCCCAAGCTCATGCTCACCTACGCCTTTACCGAACGCCAGGCCGCTTCCCTGGCCCTGTACCAGAACTACCGCACCCCCACCATTCCAGAGCTCTACTGGAACTCCCAGGCCGCCTCCAGCGACCCCACAGTCAACGTGCCCTATCTGCAGGGCAAGGACATCAAGCCGGAAACGGCCCGCGGCGTGGACCTGGCCTACAAATATACGTTTGACGCCAAAGGCTTTGTCAAACTTTCCGGTTTTTATTACAATATTGAAGACTACATTGTGCACAAGGCCGTCTATGTGGACCGCCCCCAAAGCTACCAAGCCTGGGCCGCCTACAATACGGACGCGGAAATCTACGGGGCCACCCTCAGCGGCAGCTACGCCCTGCGCAACGACCTGCAGGCCCGCGCGGCCGTCACCTGGCAGGACAGCCGCAAGCGCAACGACCCCGCCGATCCCGACGGCGTGCTGAACAAGCTGGAATATGTGCCCAACTGGAAGGCCACCCTGGGCGCGGCCTGGAAAATCACCGACGCCCTCACCCTGGATACGGCCCTCACCTATGTGGGCCCGCGGGAGTACTACGTCAACACGGCCAAACTGGACAAAGGCACCCTGCACGACTACGCCACCCTGGGCGCCAGCCTGAGCTACCGCCTGGACGAGCACCTGACCCTGGAAGCCTACGCAGACAACATCACCAATACGCAATACGCCGAATCCTGGGGCTATCCGGCCCTGGGTTTCAACGCGGGGGTAAGCATCAAATGGGAACTCTGATCGACAAAAAAGATGGCCGCGCCTACTGGAACTCCCGGGCCCGCACCTTTCCCCGCTATGAGGAGGGCGACCAGACCTACGAGGCCGGCATGCTCCGCCGGGCCAGGGAGCACGGCGTGGTCTTCGCCGGCAAGGACGTGCTGGACGTAGGCTGCGGCAGCGGCATGTACACCCTGCGTCTGGCGCAGGAGGCGGCCCAGGTTACAGCTGTGGACGTTTCAGACGAGATGCTCCGCCTGCTGCAGGAGGATGCCGCCGCTCTGGGCCTTGCCAACATCCGCACCGTGCGCTCAGGCTGGGAGGATTTTACCCCGGACCGACGCTACGAAGTGGTCTTCGCCTCCATGACCCCGGCCCTGGACAGCGAAGCCGGGAAGGAAAAATTGCTGACCTGCGCCGCCGACTGGGTGGTCTACATGGGCTTTCTGGACCGCATGGCCTCGGACCTCATGCAGGGCCTGTACGCCCGTTACAGCATCACCCCGCGCGTGTTCAACAACGCGCAGGTCATGCACCAGTGGCTCACGGCGCGCGGCATTGCCTGCACGGCCCTGCCCGTCAAAGGGCAATGGGTGGTCTCCCGCAACCGGGCAGACGCCCTGGACGTCTGCGCCACCACCCTGCAGCACTACGGCGTGGATCCGGATCCGGACCTTCTGGCCGCCCACATTGCGGCCTTTCGCGACGACTCCGGCGCGTATGTAGAACGCACGGACTACACCATTGAGATGCTCCTATGGCAAAACTCCTGAGCGCCCTGCTCTGCTCCTGCGCCTTGCTCCTGCCGGGCTTTTTCCCGCCGGGCCCCGCCCTGGCCGCCGACGCGAACGCCCACGCGGTTCAGGCCCCCGCCCCGCCCCGCATCCTTACGGACGCCCTGGGCCGCACCGTGCGCCTGCCCCCGGCGGAACACATCCGCCGCCTGGTGGCCCTGGGCAGCAGCATGGCCTTCATCACCTATCTCAATGCCCAGAACCTAGTGGTGGGCGTGGAGGACTTTGACCAGACCGACGACCTGGCCAAGCCTTACGTCCTCCGCAACCGGGAGCGCTTCCGCAGCCTGCCCGTGGTGGGCAAGGCCGGGGCCGTGCGCCTGCCGGACTACGAACGCATCGTGGCCCTCAAGCCGGACGTGGTCTTCATCGTTTCCACGGATCCCGGCGAGCCGGACCTGCTGCAGCGCAAGCTGCGGCTGCCCGTAGTGGCCGTCAGTCAGGGGCAGCCGCAGTTTGATCAGGAAATTTTCCTCCGCTCCATCCGCCTGACGGGCCAGGCCCTGGGCCGGGAGGCGCGGGCCGCCCAGCTGGTGCAGGGCATCCGCGGCCTGACGGCGCGCCTTGCCTATCGCCCCGCCCCGCACGAGCGGCGCAAGGCCTATGTGGGCGGGCTTTCCTACAAGGGCAATCAGGATCTGCGCAGCACCTCCGGCCGCTTTCTGCCCCTGGAACTGGCCGGGCTGGATAACGTGGCGGACAGCGCGGGCCGGGCCGGACACTTTTTTGTGAACAAAGAATTTCTCCTGGCCGCCAATCCGCCCCTGATCTTCATCGACGCCAACGGCCTGCCCCTTATCCGCCAAGGGCTGCGCGCAGACCCCGCCTACTACCGGCGGCTCAAGGCCCTGACCCGGGGCAACGTCTGGCTGCTGCTGCCCCACACGGCCTACTTCAACAATCCGGAAATCCTCTACATCAACGCCTTTTTCATGGCCAAGGCCGCCTACCCGGAGCACTACGCCCATCTGGACCCGGAGGCCGAGGCCGACGCCGTTTTTACCCTCTTCAACGGCGCGCCACAGTACCGGGATTTTGTGCGCCTGTGCGGTCGCCCCGGCAGACTGCAGCTTACGGAGGCTGGGCTTGAGTACGCTCCCTGAAGCGGCCTCCCGCCGCCCCGCGCTGCCTAAGGCCGCCCCTGCTGCGGCGCAGGCCGCCGCGCGCGCCCCCCGGCACACGGGCCGAGGCCTCTTCCTCCTCCTGCTGGTCCTCGCCGCCTTAGCCCTGACCGCTGCAGGCATGAAGTGCGGCGCCACGGCCTGCGGCTGGCGCGACCTGGCCGCAGCCCTCTGCAACCCCGCCGACGAAGGCGACCTGCGCTACTTCGTCCTCTACCTGCGGCTGCCCCGCGTGGCCGCCGCTCTGGCCGTGGGCGCGGCCCTGGCCGTCACGGGCGTCGTCCTCCAGAACGTGCTCAACAACCCCCTGGCTTCGTCCTTTACCCTGGGGCTTTCCCAGGGCGCGGCCTTCGGGGCCAGCTTCGTCATGATTGCCCTGGCCGCGGCCGGCGGCATGGCGGGCCTGAGCCTGGTGGCCCTGGGCGCGCTGGCAGGGGCCCTGGCCGCCGGGCTCTGCGTGCTGGCCTGCAGCCTGGTTCCGGGCATGACGGCCCAAGGGCTGATCCTGGCGGGCGTGGCTTTGTCCTCCTTTTTCGGCGCGGCCACCATGTCCCTGCAGTATTTCGCCTCGGACAGCCAGGTGGCGGCCACGGTCTTCTGGACCTTTGGCGACCTGAGCAAGGGCGGCTGGCGCGAGGCCGCCGTGGTGGCCGCAACCCTGGCGGGCGGACTGGCCTTTGCCTGCAGCCGCAGCCTGGACTACGACGCGCTGCGCTGGGGCGACGCCCAGGCCGCGGCCCTGGGGGTCAACGTGCGGCGGCTGCGCTTTGCCTCCTTGCTGGCGGCGGCCCTCATGGCTGCTGTGGCCACGGCCTTCTACGGGGTAATCGGCTTTGTGGGCCTGGTGGCCCCGCACGCCGTGCGTCTGCTTTTTCCGCACGCGGGGCACGCCTATCTGCTCTGCGCGTCTGCCCTGCTGGGCGGCGTTTTTCTGTTGGCCGCAGACCTTGTGGCCCAAAGCCTGCTCTATCCCGTACTCCTGCCCATCGGCATCATCTGCGCCTTCACGGGAGCGCCGGTCTTTCTCTTCCTGCTTTTCCGGGGGGCGGCACAGCATGCTGGAAGCGCGTAACCTGACCGTCACGGGGCGGCGCGGCCGCGTGCTGCTGCAGAACGTGAGCTTCAGTCTGCAGCCCGGGGCGCTGCTGGCCGTGGTGGGCCCCAACGGCGCGGGCAAAAGCACCCTGGGCAAAACCCTGGCCGGGCTCATCCGCCCCCAAAGCGGCGGCTTCTTCCTCCACGGCCGCCCCCTGGACGGCCTGGGCCGCAAGGGTCGCGCCCGACAAGTGGCCTGGCTGCCCCAGAGCGTTACCCCCGTGCCTTGCAGCGTATTTGATGCCGTGCTCCTGGGACGCCGCCCGCACATGGCCTGGCTGCCCTCGGCCCAGGACCGCCACCTTACCGCCGCAGTGCTGGAAGAACTGCGCCTCGCCCACCTCAGCGCGGCCTGCGTCACGGGCCTCAGCGGCGGCGAGCTGCAAAAAACCCTCATCGCCCGCGCCCTGGTGCAGGAAGCCCCCGTGCTGATCCTGGACGAACCTGTCAACCACCTGGATATCCGCAATCAGGTAGAAATTCTGGAAACCGTGCGCGCCCGCACCAGAGCCCGCCGCACCCGCTGCCTGGTGGTGCTGCACAATCTGAGTTTTGCCCTGCGCTACGCCGATGCCGTACTCCTGCTGCACCAGGGGCGCGCGCTCTTCCACGGCCCGCCCGCAGACCTGCAGGCCGAAGCCCTCAGCGCCGCCTACGGCATCCCCGTGCGCTTAGTAAGCGTGGATGGCGTGCGCTATGCCCTGGTGTAGGGGATGGGGAAAAGGCCACTGCTACGGACTGTGCAAAAATTCTGGACACTACCGGCTGCAGTAATGTGAGCACCAGTAACAACATCTCTTTTAGTGCAGTTGAATATCGGTTTCTTGGCGTGCTGTGAATATGGCATCAAGCGGCTTAAACCGGAAATAAATGTGATTTTCAATTCATGAGACAGGCTCCTGCGGCGGGCATAAAAGCCTCCTCTGGCTCCTTACGTCCACCTTCGCTTCTGGTCCAGTTTCCCGAAACCACCTTTGGTCAATTTTTGTGCCCAGTTATTGGTCAGCTCCGTGCCATATGTCTATTAAATGGGCAGTTCTTGAGGGTAAAACATACGGCAAGCGCCTGCCGCTTTTCACATAGGTAGTCCGTTGGAAGGCAGAATGCCTGAATTTATTATCAATAAATTCAGGCTGTTTGCTTATGCTGCATATCCATACAGCTTTATCCCGCCGATATTATACACTTTGGAACATTTTTTGCCCTGCTTGAAAAAGCAACTTCTCGCTAATTTGAGAGCTTTTCGGGGCAGATCAAATACCTCCATAAATATGGAGCAAACTAAATCTTAGCGAGATATAAAAAGGAGTATAGAAATGCTTAAAAAATTTTTACCTGTTAAAGCGCTTGCCTTGTGCCTTGTGGCATTGATGCTTGTTTTTTCAATGGTTAACAATGCTTCAGCTGGGCCAATAAGCATAAAGGTGACAGGTACGAACGCTGGCGGCGTGGGTGATGGAAAGCAAAAAATCGTTTTTCAATATACCATAAAAAACACATCACAGCATGAGTATATCGGTAAAATCAATTGGGTTGAAGTTGAAGTAACAGGCAGTTGGGGAAATGGCAGACAAGAAAAATATAAAAGAAAGGTTAATATAAACTATGCATTTAATCCTGCACTTGGACCGGGAAAATCAAAAACACTCAAGACAAATTTTTACAGAACTGTTAATCGCAGTAATGGAATGTTCAAATACGACAGAGTGAATATCAAAATATTGAAATATGGTTTCAAAAGAGCAAGTTAACTGAACAAGTAATCACTGGTAAACCCCCGGCTTTGCCGGGGGTACCTGACTTTGCCGTTGACTGGTCCGAAGAAGTGAACCAACCTCTCACGGCTGGCAGCAAGCTGTTTGAAAACAACGATGAACAAGCTGTGTGGCGCAAGGTGCCGGCTTCATGTTTGTGCAGATAACACGGCGATAACATTTGTTATCAAAAGAACTTGATATCCAACTGACAAAATGCATATTATTGAATCAGGCCTGCGGTTATATTGTTTGCCAAAAATATTTTCTACAAAAATAAATGCCGTTGGCAAACAACCTGAACCGAAAGCGCATGCTGCGTGTCCGCAGTTTCAATTATCAGGGGCCTCCCATGTCTGACTGGTGATGGAGATACATATGGACAAGATTTTTCTGCTCCTGTCCCTGCTTATGCTTTGGGCAGTGCCAGCCGTGGCGGGCCCTACCCTGTATTTGAAAGATGGCGCTGTCGTACTGAAAAATGCCGGCAAGACCACTGTGTTGCCGGAAGGTCCCTCCTATAAGCCGCAGAAGGTCAGCGGCTCAGACATGTTTTTTCTGGGCACAAACCTGGAGGCCAAAGAACGGTTTGGCCTTGAGCAAGGCCTGTATCTTTTTGATAAAACAGGAAAAATGATAGCCTTCGCCCCTTCGGAGGCTGCGGAATTTTGTGCTGACGTGAGTTTTTCGCCCACAGGAAATATCCTTGCAATGGACAGTGGGGCAACGCTGGTGCGCTCAAACTTCTTCTTCAGCTACCCGTCCCTGAAGCCAATGGGGGAAATTGTTTTCTATCAACTCTCTGAAAAGCCATCTTTTTTCTGGAATAACGATACGGGCATTCTCTTTTCTTCAATGCAAGTCGACAATCCGGGCCGCGCCTGCGGCTATGACCCTTGTGGACCTGTGTCCGTTGAGTATCACAGCTTTAAAGATAGTAAGACGACTTCCGTAATGGCTGGCACCCCAGAATGCGACTACACCATTGCAGGCTTTGATGCTGGAAAGGGTGTCGTTTCGATCGACAAGCTCTGCCTGCCCTCGGCCGACGCCTGGAAGGAATTTCCTGAAAATGTTCCGCCCCAGACCATAACTGTTCCCTTGAGCAAGAATTAGCGCAATCAATGCCCGGTACGCCGCAGAATTTCTCTGACGGCCACCGGGCGTATATGTGGGCACACCTCACGCAGCCGCCACAGCATTTCAAAATTGGAAGGCTCCAATGTGAGACAACTTTTGCCCAAGGCCACTTCGGAGAAATATATGGAAATCCAGGTCAGCCAGGTCAACAAGGCCCATATCATAAAAATTGCTGGACGGTGGGATACCTTTTCCTCTTCCGCCTTTGAGCAAACCTGCGCAGAGCTGGTCAATGACGGCATGCGGCATGCGATCATTGATACAGCCCAGGTTGATTACATAAGCTCTTTCGGGCTGCGCAGCCTGCTCAACCTTGGGAAACTGCTGGAACCGCTTCAGGGGTCTGTGCATATAAGCAGCTTGCAGCCCCAGGTGCGAAAAATTTTTGTGGGCAGCGGATTCAGCAGCCTTTTCCCCGAATACCCTGATGTAAATGCCGCCTTGCAGGCCCTTGGAACCGGGCATTGAGCCGACACAAAATTCCCCTGCACTACCGCCTTTCAGTGCGCCAAACCGTGCCCATCCTGGCAGGTCTTGTCGGCGTGCTCCTTGTTCTTGTCATTATGGGCTATCTGTACGCGCGTGACCAGATCGTAAAAACGGCCCGGCTTCAGGTGGCCCAGCTGGTTGGCAGCATTGCCCGGCAGGATGACTACAGCCGACGCTGGCTTGAACGCGGCATGCAGTCTGTGGTCAGGCTGGCTTCAACTTTTCCTGATCTCCCTCCCGCAGAGCGAAAGGAAGAAGACAAACGGATGGTGGCCATCGTCTCTGACGAGCGCGGCAGACAGGTTGTGGAAATCTGCCTGCTCGACGAACAGCATGGCATCTGGCGGCGACGCTATGGCAGCGACGGCGTCATGAACGGCACGAGCCGCGCCCTTGGACCGGACTGGACCATACAGGAACTGCGCGAACTCAAGGCTCCGGTATGGCACAAACCCGTTGTGGGACATGACCGTATCATCACCATAAGCTATTCAGCGCCTCTTTTAAAAAAAGATCAGAGCGGGCATGAGACTGTGACGGGCGTTTGTACCGTAAGTCTTGGCCTGCCCTGGTTTGCGGACCGGGTACGCTCCTTCAGTTCCCTTGAAAACTGCATGGCCTTCTTTCTTACGCCCGATGGACACTGGACCTTGCCGCCTGACGCCGACAGCCAGTTGGAAAATCTGAAAAAACGTATGCTGCAGCGCCGTTCGGGCGAAGTAAATGTTACCTACAACGAGGCCTCGTATCTCGCAGTATTCATGCCCGTTACCGACTACAGCCTGCTTATGGGCGTGCTCATTCCCCGCGCCAATCTTTTCGGCAGTCTGGACAGGCTTGCCCGGCTGCTGGCTCTTGTGGGCGTCAGTATTCTCATATTGGCAGCATACAGCCTGCACCGCACTTCAAACCGCCTGCTTAAGCCCCTGATTCCTCTGGGCGACCTCGCCGCGAGACTCGCCAGGGGAGAACTTGAAGCCATACCGGACCCTGCGGCCGCCCTGCCCCCGCCGCCCTTCCCCAATGAGGCGCAGCGGCTCAGGATAGTAACTGAGAAATTACGGCAGGCACTGCACCAGAGAGTACACGACCTTGCGCTCATAGGCAGAACTAAGGAGCGCCTCTTTGGTGAGCTGGCTTTTGCGCGTACTCTTCAGGAAAAAATGCGCCCGCCAAAGCTGCCCCCCCTTGCTGACCTCGAATTGGCAACCTTTATTCATACGGCTGGCGATATATGTGGCGATTTGTATGATTATTTTTTGCAATCGCCCCGGCATCTGTGCTGCGTTATGGGAAATGTTGCTGAACGTGGGGTGCCTGCTGCCCTGCTTATGGGGCGCATAGGGCCGCTGCTGCACGAATTGCTGCTTTCAGGTCTCAGGCCCGGCAAAGCTCTGGAAAGTGTGAACCGTATTCTGATTCCTACGGGAACAGATGCGCCATTTATGGTCAGCGTGCTTGCCAGCGTGCTTGATCTGGACACAGGCGCCTTCTGCTGGGCCTGTGCCGGGCAGTTACCGCCCTTTCGCATCCACGGCAACACGGTGAGGCAGTTAGCTTGGACGGGCGATATCCCCCTGGGCATACGCCCCAATGAAAAATACCAGGAAAAAAACATACAGCTTGCCCCCGGTGAAACACTGCTTTTTGCTGGTCAGCGCCTGCTCTCGCAGGTGGGGGTTGAGGGCAGCCTGTATACGGAATGGCGCTTGCGCCAGTTTCTGCAAAACCGCACAGAGCCGCTGCCTGAACTGCTGCGCATGCTCTACGGCGACATCCGGGCAACCCTTGGCGAAGCGCCGCAGGATGACCTGACATTTTTTGCTATCCGCTGGAAGCGTGGTACGGCCAACCCCGCTAAAAACGAAGACAAGGAAGAGGACGGCGGGGACGCACTTTCTGCCGCAAGCGACCTCGGCCAGATCCAGAGTTGATTAACTTTGAGAATGTATATTCAACGGTTACGGCACGCTCATTACGGCGATTGCCCGAACAAATAAACTGCGCCTGCGCCTCCCAGCGGGCGTCTGCTCACGCAGTCGCCCGGGCATTTTCACGTTGAAATGCTCTAATTTTGACCGTTCTTTTGCAGTTTGACGCGCAGCCCTTCACGGCTGATGCCCAAAATGCGCGCGGCACGCGATTTATTGCCGCCAAGCCGCGCCAGCACCGCTTTAATATGGGCAAGCTCAACCTGCGCCAAGGTTGGGATGCCCCCTTGGGTGCAATTGTCTACAGCTTCGGGTGGCCAGCAAGCAGGAGCCCCAACCGGCGCAGCACCTGACAAGCGGGCCTGTTCGTCTTGCGAGAGGGCCGAAAACCCTTTGCCCGGTGCATGGGCATGGCCGTCTGCACTGGCAAAGGAACCAGCGGGCGCCCCCCGCAACATCGGCGACAGATCGGATGGACTGATCTGAACGCTCTCCGCCATAAGGGCGGCTCGCTCGAGTTCGTTTTCAAGTTCGCGGATATTTCCCGGCCAGTTGTAGCGCATGAGCAAATCCAGCGCCTCTCGGCTCAGGGAAGAAGCGGCCAAAGAAGAACGCTCGGCAATACGGGTCAGAAAAAGACGAACCAAAAACGGAATGTCCTCGCGCCGTTCGCGCAGAGGTGGAACATGCAATGGCATGACATTAAGCCTGTAAAACAGATCTGCCCTGAAAAGGCCCTCCTCCACCCGCTTGCCGAGATCGCGGTGCGTGGCCGCCATAATACGCACCCCCACATCAATGGGTTTACGCCCGCCAACGCGCTCCACCTGCCCCGTTTCGATAACGTGCAAAAGTTTGGCCTGGCTTTCAAGCGGCATATCGCCTATTTCGTCCAGCAATATGGTCCCGTGCGCAGCTTGCTCAAAGCGCCCTGCGCGGGCCTGCACCCCCGAGGCAACGCCCGCCTCAATGCCGAAGAGTTCGCTTTCCAGCAGAGAAGCGGGAATGGCCGCACAGTTTATGACCACAAAGGGTTTGCCGGCTCTTGTACTCAAGTCATGAATGTGCCGGGCAAACAACCCCTTACCCGTGCCAGTTTCACCCGTCAGCAAAAGGGTGGCGTCCACCATGGCAGCCCGTTCAGCCTGCCGCAGCAGAAAAAGCATGGCTGGAGCAGTGGCTACCGGGCGCACACCCTCGGCCTTGCGGCGCAATTCGGCGCGCAGGCGGTTGTTCTCCTGCGCCAGACGCTCCTTATGCCACACGAGATCTTCACGCGTAGAAGTCAGCGCTGCAATGGCCCGGCCCAACTCAAACTCTCTGGCTTCAATGCGTACCAGCATCATGCCAAGAGCTTCTGCCAGCACATTGACTTCATCTCCGCCACAGAGAGGAAGCTCAAAAATTGCCTTGGCCTTGTCGTATTCCCCATGCGTGATTTCCTCACAAATGGCTGTGAGCCTGGCATGCAGCGCAGAAGTATCCATACAATACCTCACTTGTAACTTTTTTGGGCACTTGGTCCACATATATGCCCAATTAATTGCCAGGGCAAGAAATTCTTATTAGTTATAACTCAGAGTTACGGTAGTTGCCATGAACAGGTCGCCTGACACATCCCCCCCTTCCGCCGCGCATGACAAGATGAGCCTGCGCTTTGACGCCAGCCTGGCAACAGTTGAAGGCGTGCTGGCGGTTGTGCAGGAATGGGTAGCGGAGCGTGGCATACTTCGAGATGACGCACTTTCACTGCGCCTTGTGCTTGAGGAACTGCTGATCAATATCTGTCTGCATGCCAAGTTGCCAGACCACAATAATAAAATAGATCTTCAAATGAAAATCCTGGGCCAGCAAAATGCCGCTAAAAGCCGCATAGGCGCAGAAAACACTCAAACATCCTTGCACATTACCCTGCGTGATTACGGACAGCCCTTCAACCCGCTGACGCACGTTAACCTTCCCCTCGGCGATCTCAAGACTGCTTCAGAAGGAGGACGAGGCCTCACCCTGGTCCGGCTTATCGCCACACAGATGGACTATCTGAGGGCGCAAGGCAGCAATCAGCTGGATATTGCCATTCCCCTGCTCACTCCCGCCGGAGAAACAGGCCGCCTTTTCCCCGGTCATGCCAAGACGCTGCCCAAAAGACCACTGGAGCGGCTGTGGGCCTTTTGGTGCAGCAGCATTGCTCTGCGTCAGACGGTTTTGTTCACGCTTAGTTCCATAGTTCTCATCTGGGGAGCAATAACACTTTATTCCATTGAAATAGCGAATCAACGACATGAAAGCTCGCTGATGCTGACCAGGCAGGCCATGCACACGCAGGCTGTTATTTCTTCCACATTTCTGGACAGGGTCGGCGGCGGTCTTGAAAACGTGGCCCAGGCAGCAAGGGAGATGCCAGAGTATGCAGCGTTGCTGGCCCGGCCAGACGACTTTGTAAAGGAACTGCAAAAGGGCGCCGCACTGCGTTCACTATGGGCTGAAATTCCAGTCCTCGGCCTGGCAATCGGCTATGGTGGAAAAACGTGGTTGTACCGCCTGCAGCATAGCGAATTGGAAAAGCAGGAAATCAAGACGGACCTTGCCGCTTTTGCTGCCCAAGGCACAAGCAGGGCCCAGTGGCAAAGCCTGTTCATAAATTTTTTGCCTGACGACCCGCATGCCGCCATGATTTATGCTCTCGCGCTGGCCCCTTCAGGGCGCACCGAAGACGGCTGGATAGGCACCATCATCACCATGCCCTGGATAGCAGGCACGCTGCGCGCGCTTTCAGGCTTCAAGCACGCCGCGGCTTTTTATACTGACAGTCAGGGGCGCTATGTGATCTTTCCTCCGGGGCGCGCACTGGGACAAGGGGCCCAAAGTCTTGGCCAAGAGGCCCGGCTGCATGGCGCTCCAGAGCTTGAAAACGTTGAAAGGGCTATGCTGGAGGGCCAGATCGGCGCAGTGCAGCTTCGGCCTGTGTTTGATGGCGACAAAACGCCCTGGAACCTGCCGTGGGAAGGGCCGACAACCCTGGCGTACTATCCGATGATGACAAAAGGCTGGTATCTGGGCCTGCTTATTTCCAGCGATGAGCTTGGGGACGCGCCCCGCGGCTTGCCGCCAGCGCTCTTTTTCATGGCTGCCCTCGGACCTTTGTGTATCGGGCTTATCACCTGGTTCGTCACATCGCGCACACTGCGCCCTCTTAATGAGCTGGCGGACGCCCTTGAAGGCTTCGGTAGCGGCAACCTTGAGGCTCCCTTTCCCCGGGCGCGCTTTCCCGACGAAATCGGCGTGATGCTGACCACTTTTGAGCGCGTACGCGTGACGTTGCGGGCCTCCTTCCGCAATCTCGTCACCAGCGCGGCAGATCAGCAACGTATGCAGAACGAGCTGAATCTCGCCCGAAATATTCAGCAGTCCATGTTGCCAAAGACTTTTCCTCAATTATCCTGGGTAAATGTTGATGCGCGTATCGACATGTGCCGGGAAGTATGCGGCGACCTGTATGACTGTTTTTCGCCCCATGCCAAACCCGAACGCCTTTGCTGCGTCATAGGCGATGTGTGCGGCAAGGGGGTGCCCGCAGCCATTATCATGAGCCGTACCATGTCGCTGGCGCGCTCCTTTCTGCAGGAGGGGCACGGCCCGGCTGAAACCCTTGAAAAACTCAATACAGCCCTGCTGCGCACTGACGCCTCGTCAATGTTCGTCACCATGTTGGTGGGTATTCTTGAACCAGACGGGCTGTTCTGCTGGGCCAGTGCCGGGCACCCTCCACCGCTGCCAGGACCGGAACCACTGGAAACAGGCGAAGGTTTTTCCGCGGAGCAGGCTCCTCTGCCGCCCTGGCCAGGTGAACTGGTACTCGGCGTGCGTAAAAAGCAGACATATTCTACCCATACAGCGCAGCTCAAGCCTGGGCAGTCTCTTTTACTCTACACCGATGGCGCTGATGAGGCCATGGGGCCGCCAGCTGGCGTGCAAAACCTTAACGAAATATACGGCGAAACAAGGCTGGCTGCTTCGCTGGACAAGGCCTGCCGCGCCGCGCAGGATTCCAAAAACATCGTGGCCTCCCTGCGGCAGGATATTACGAGTCACATGCAAGGCCTTTCCCCGGCCGACGATATTTCGCTCATGGTTATGACCTATACGGGCGCAGACGACGTGTAGCAAATCTTCTGCCCACAAAAAACAGGGCACGCCCCACCAAGGCGAGAGGTGGGGTCACTTCTTCAGACCAGTCAGCGGCAAAATTAGCTGCGGTGCCCCTGCCCCGCAGCGTGGGCCGCGCACGGCCGCTGTGCCGTCTCCGGGCGCTGTGCGTTCGCTCAATCATCTTGACAGCGGGGCATGGAGAACCGATAATGATTATTTGCCTGTTCCAATCACTCCGACCAGGGCCGGACCGGGCCGGTCCCGCACTTTTCGGCATTGCATGAGGTACTTATGTCGCATATCCGCTCCAGCTATACCGACGCCTGCGCTTTTTACGGCCGCCACACCCCCCGAGAACTGGCCGAAACCTACGGCACCCCCCTCTACGTTTATAACGAAAACATTCTGCGCCAACGCTGCCGCGAGCTCATGGGGCTTTCTGCCCACCCCGGCTTCGGCGTGAACTATTCCGTCAAGGCCAACGCCAACCCGGCCCTGCTCAAAATAGTGCGCGAGGAAGGCCTGGTGGTGGACGCCATGAGCCCCGGCGAGCTTTATATGGATGAGCTGGCGGGCTTTACTCCGGAGAAAATCCTTTATATTTCCAACAACAATTCCGCTGCGGAGCTGCAGAATGCCCTGGTGCGGGGCCTGCTTGTCAGTGTGGATTCCCTCTCTCAGCTGGACCTGCTGGGCGGGCTCAACCCCGGCGGCAAGGTCATGGTGCGCTTCAACCCCGGCATCGGCGCGGGCCACCACGCCAAGGTGATCACCGCGGGCAAGGCCACCAAGTTCGGCGTCACGCCCGACAAGCTGGACGCGGTGCTGGCCCTCGTCAAACGCCACAATCTGACCCTTGCGGGCCTTAACCAGCACATCGGCTCCCTGTTCATGGAACCGGAAGGCTACCTGAACGCCGCCGAGGTGCTTCTGCACCTGGCCGAGCGCCTGCCCGAAGAAGCCCTGGCCAAGCTGGAAGTCATCGACTTCGGCGGCGGCTTCGGCATCCCTTACCGCAAGTACGACGGCGAAGCCCGCCTCAATATGGACGAGCTGGGCGCGCGCCTGCACGCCCTTATCAGCGGCTGGGCCGCCAAAACCGGCTACAAGGGCCGCTTCCTTGTGGAGCCCGGCCGCTATGTGGCCGCCGAATGCAGCGTGCTGCTGGGCCGCGTGCACGCCGTGAAGAACAACGGCGAGAAGCGCTATGTGGGCACGGACCTGGGCTTTAACGTGCTGGTGCGCCCGGCCATGTACGATTCCTTCCACGATCTGGAGATCTACGAGGCCCCCGGCCCGCAGGACCGCGCCGAGCTGCTCCAGACCATTGTGGGCAACATCTGCGAAAGCGGCGACATCCTGGCCAAGGACCGCACCCTGCCCGCCCTGCACGAGAGCGACGTTCTGGGCGTGCTGGACGCCGGAGCCTACGGCTTTACCATGGGCTCCAACTACAACATGCGCCGCCGCCCGGCAGAGGTGCTCATCCAGGGCGACGGCACGGCACGGCTCATCCGCCGCCGCGAAAACCTTGAAGATCTGGCGCGCTGCCTTCTGGATTGATGTGACCTCCCTTCGCGGCACCCCCCCGCCGCAGGCCGGTTCCAAGCCGGACCTGAGCACATCGCCCCGCGCCGTCTGGCAGCTCACCTGGCCACAGATGCTCATGATGTACCTGATGTTCTTCATGGGCTTTGTGGCCGTGTGGGTGGCCGGGCAGCTCAGCGCCCAGGTGCAGGCGGCCCTTGGCATGGTCAACCAGTGCGGCATCCTGCTTATGGTGGTGGCCATGGCCATTTCCAGCGGCGCCACCGCGGCGGTAAGCCAATCCCTGGGCGCGCTGCGCGTGCCCCGCGCCCGGCGCTACATCGTCGCCACCGTGGCGGGCAGCCTGGGTCTGGGCCTGTTCATCGCGCTGGTCGGCTGGCGCTGCGGCGACCCCTTACTGCGCCTGTTGCAGGTGCCGGAAAGCATCTTTCCGCTCACCAGCGACATGTGGCGGGTGAGCATGCTGGGCCTGCCCGCACAGTATGTGTACGCCTCCACGGGCGTCATGTTCCGCGCCACGCGCCTGGTGCTGCCACCCCTCTGGGTGGCGGCGGGCGTGTGCGTCCTCAACCTGCTGGGCTGCCTGGGCCTCGGCCTCGGCTGGTTCGGCCTGCCCCGGATGGGCTATATGGGCCTGATCTGGACAGGCGTGGCCGTGCAGTACCTGGGCGCGCTCTGCAACTGCCTGCTCCTGGCCCGCCTGGGCTATCTGCGGCGCGACGCCCTGCCCTCCCTGCGCTGGCTCAAGGTCGCTCTGCCCTATCTGCTCAAGGTGGCCCTGCCCGCCGGGGCGGCGCAGATCGTCTGGCAATCCGGCTATATGACCCTCTTCGTGCTTGTGGCCTCCCTGCCTGCGGACAGCGTCAACGCCCTGGCCGGGCTCACCGCCGGGCTGCGGGTGGAAGCCCTGCTCTTTCTGCCCGGCATGGCCTGCAACATGAGCGCGGCCGTGCTGGTGGGCAACAGCCTGGGCGCGGGCAGGCCGGACGAAGCCAAGCGCGTGGGCTTGTTCATGGTGTTGGCGGCCGCCGCGGCCATGAGTGTTATGGCCGCCCTGATCTGGCCCTTCCGCGCGGAGGCGGCCGCCCTGCTCTCGCAGGAGCCGGGCACGCGCGCGCAGATCGTAAGCTACCTGACCTACAACCTGCTCTCCACGCCCTTTTCCATCGCCAGCACGGTTATGGGGGGCATTATGACCGGGGCCGGGGCCACCCGGTACAATCTGCTTATTTTCGGCGGCACCTTCTGGCTGGTGCGCCTGCCCCTGGGCTGGCTGCTGGGGCATGTGCTCTGGGGCACGGCTTCGGGCGTATTTGCGGCCATGCTTTGTTCCCAGGTGCTGCAAACGGCCATCATGTTCTATGTGGTGCGCTGCCGCGACTGGGCGCGTTTTGCCATGCACTGTCAGCACCAGCGCCCGCACGCCGTCTGATTCCATTATACGCCGCCAAACGCCCCGGGCCGCGTCCGGTCCCGCAGGGCGATGCAAGGAGATATATAGTGAGCAAAGACTTTACCCCCGTGAGCCTGGAAGACCGCGACCGCTATTACGAACTCTGGCGGCGCACCCCCTGCCGCTCGCTGGACTACACCCTGGCCAACCTCTGGGGCTGGCAGGCATATTACGGCCTGGAATGGCGCTTTGCGGACAACCTCTGCTGGATACGGCAGACCCGCCCCGACCTGGTCTGCTGGGCCCCGGTGGGGGACTGGAACAATGCCCCCTGGAAGGATCTGCTGCCCTGCGGCTTTGACGCGACCGACCACCGCGTGACCCGCGTGCCGGAATCCCTGTTCCAGATCTGGCGGCAGGCTTTGCCCGAACAGGTGGAAGGCAAGGAAGACCGCGGCCAGTGGGAATACCTCTACAAACAGACAGACCTGGCCGAGCTGCCGGGCAACCGCTTTCACAAAAAACGCAACCACTGCAACAGCTACGTCAAAGCCTACGGCCAGCCGGACTACCGATCCTTAAGCGACGCCATGGTGGAGGACGTGCTGGGCCTTCAGGACGATTGGTGCCAGTGGCACGAATGCGAAGGTTCGCCTTCCCTGCAGGCGGAAAACGAAGCCATCAACCGGGTGCTTTCGCACTGGGACAGCTTCCGCGGCCTGGTGGGCGGCTCCCTGTATGTGGGTGGACGCATGGTGGCCTTCAGTGTGGGCGAGAATCTGGACGACGTGAGCCTGGGCGTGCACTACGAAAAAGGCCTCAACGGCTTCAAGGGCGTGTACCAGACCATCAATTGCGAGTTTTCCCGCCGCGCCGGGGCCGGATTTACCTACATCAACCGTGCCCAGGACCTGGACGAAGAAGGCCTGCGCCAAGCCAAAATGACCTACATGCCGGCGGACTTCCTGCGCAAATATCAGGTCGTCGTCCGGCAAAAATAAGACGCGGACAGCGCCTTTCAGGGGAGGGCTGCGCATGCTCGCCAAGACGTTGCTGCTTTTTGTGCTCACGGCCCTGGCCGAAATAACGGGCTGCTTTCTGCCCTACGTCTGGCTGCGCAAGGGCGGTTCCCCCTGGCTTTTGCTGCCCGCCGCGGTCAGCCTGGCCGTGTTCGCCTGGCTCCTGACCCTGCATCCTGCGGCCAGCGGCCGGGTCTATGCGGCCTACGGCTGCGTGTATGTGGTTACGGCCCTGGCCTGGCTCCGCCTGGTGGACAAGGTTCCCCTTTCCGCCACGGACCTTCTGGGCGGCGCGGTGGCCCTGGCGGGCATGCTGATCATCGTTTCCGGCTGGGGCGGCGCGGCCTGAAGGCCCCGTGCCCCGCTCTTTGACGCAGGCCCGGCCTTTCGGAAAACTTCCGCAGAGCGCTTACAAAAATGCAAAGAGGGATGCACGGCAAGACCGTGCATCCCTCTGAACTATGTTGGCGCGCCCGGAAGGGATCGAACCCTCGGCCTGATGCTTAGAAGGCATCTGCTCTGTCCAACTGAGCTACGGGCGCGCGTGGAGCGTCATATTAGAGACAGCGCTCCGCGGCGTCAAGCGCTCCGCCCAGCAGCCGCCGCGCCCGCCTGCGCCCAACTTGTCACGCCCGCATAATTTTTTTGTCATACAGCTTCCTTAGCTTGCTTGCAGCAAACGGCATTGGTCCACAAGCAAGGAGTTTGTATGGACACGCACCATCCCCGTCGCAACGGCCGTCGCGCTTTCCTCAAAGGCGCGGCTGCCGCCGGTCTTATCCTGGGCAGCGGCTTTACCGCCCGCGCCGCGCAGGCGGCCGCGAACCCCCGCGAAATCAGAACCATTTCTTTTGACCGCTGCGTCGCCATGACGCCGCAACAGATTGCCGAGGCCTCGCCCCTGGCGCGCAAAGCCTGGACCTTCCTGCGCGAGACCGCGGGCGGCATCCAGGACGCCGCGCTGCGCCGTCAGGTTCTGGACATTCTGGACAATCCCGCCCCCACGCTGGCCCAAAACCTGGACCAGAAGGCCGCTGCCAAAGCGCTGCGCGAGGCAGGCCTGCTGGCTGCAGATCCTGATACGCCCCTCCTGCCCCCTGTGGCGGATCCGCAGCGCGCGCCGCAGCCCTTCTTCAGCGCGCCGGGCAGCGGCTGGCAAAGCCACCACGCCTACCCCGGCGGCCTGGCCACGCATGTGGCCATGAATGTGCGCTCCACGCTGGGGCTGCTGCGCGACTATCCGGAAACCTTCGGCTTTGCGCCGGATAAAGACGTGGCCCTGGCCGCGCAGCTGCTGCACGATCTGCACAAGCCCTGGGTTTTCCAGTGGCGCAAGGACGGAGCCTGCCGCACGGAACAGCCCCTGGCCGCCACGGGCGAACACCATGTGCTGAGCGTGGCCGAAAGCATTGTACGCAAACTTCCCGCCCCGGTGGTTGTAGCCCAGGCCTGTGCCCACACCCATCCCGGCACGGCCAAGGACGAAGCGCTGGTAGTGGGCTGGATCAAGGCCGCGGCCCTCCTGGCCGGGGTGGACCCTGTGCGCGCGGACCTGCTGGCCCCCGGCGGCAAGACCCTGCCCCTGCCCCGCCGCGCCGAAGGTTTTCTGGTGCATCTGGGCGACCACGACTTTGTGCTCTCCGTGCCCGCCGCCCAGTGGGTCACCCCGGCGCTGCGCAATCTGGCGGAGGAAAAATACGGCCTCAAAGGCGCGGACCTGGACGGTCTGCCTTTTAACAACTTCCGCAACTATGTGTTCGCGCAGGTCAGCGCCATGCGCCTCTACGGCGCGCTGGCCGCCCAAGGCCCGGCCGCCGTGGCCGAACTGGCCGCCGCCGCCGTGCGCCCGGCCTGACCGCATCCCAGAGCAGATTAACTTTGAGAACAGGCATGCTCAAAGTTTACGGCACGCTCGTTTCGGCGCTTAACAGCGCAAATAAATTGCGCTTACACCTCCACAGCTGGCGTCTGCTCACGCAGCCGCCAGGGCATTTCAAAGTTGAAATGCCCTAAGGAGCGTTTCCCGTGAGAATCCTTTTTCCGGCCTTGCTGGCCATAACTTTGCTTCCGGCGGCCGCCCAGGCCGCAACCATCTATCCTCTGGACCGGGCCGAAATCCTTTCCGGCAGCCGCTTTGACGTCAAGGTGGAGTTTGACGCCCAACTGCCCGACGCCAACGCCGCACGCCTGACGCTCAACGGCCGCAACGCCGCCGAGGCGCTGGGCAAAGAACTCCACTTTGTGCCCGATGAAGACGGCAAAGGCTCGGCCTTCGTCCTGCGCGGCGCGAGCCTTCCGGCGGGCGAATACACGGTGGAGGCCAGCGGCGGCGGGGAAACCGCGCGCGTTTCCTGGCGGGTATTTGCCACGCCCAGGCCCGTGGCCAAAAACGTCATTCTGCTCATTGCCGACGGCCTCAGTGTGGGCCACCGCACGGCCGCGCGGCTGCTCTCCGCAGGCATGACCCAAGGCAAATACAACGGCCGCTTGGCCATGGACGGCATGCCCCACATGGCCACGGTGGGCACGGGCAGTGTGGACTCCATCGCCGCGGACTCGGCCAACACCATGAGCGCCTACACCACGGGGCACAAATCCTGCGTCAACGCCCTGGGCGTCTACGCGGACAGGACGCCGGATCCTTTTGACGACCCCAGGCAGGAAACCCTGGGCGAGATCCTGCGCCGCACGGGCAAAAAATCCCTGGGCGTGGTTTCGGATGCGGAGCTGGAGGACGCCACCCCCGCCGCCGTGGTGGCCCACACCCGCAAGCGGGCGGAAAAAGCCGCCATTGTGGAAATGTTCTACAAGGTGCGGCCCGAAGTGCTGCTGGGCGGCGGCGCGGCCTATTTTCTGCCCAAGGACGTGCCGGGCTCCAAGCGCAAGGACGACGTGAACTACATCCAGCGTTTCAAGGACGCAGGCTACACCCTGGTCACCTCCGGCAGGGAGCTGCAGGCCCTGCCCAAAAACGCCGGACGTGTGCTGGGGCTTTTCCACCCCGGCAACATGGACGGCGTGCTGGACCGCAGATTCCTCAAAAAAGGCACGGTGCCCAAATTCCCGGATCAGCCGGACCTCACGGACATGGCCCGCACGGCGCTGGAGGTGCTTTCGCGCAACCCGGAGGGCTTCGTGCTGGTGCTGGAAGCAGGCCTGGTGGACAAATACTCCCATCCGCTGGATTGGGAGCGATCCGTCTACGACACCATTATGTTTGACAAAGTGGTGGCCCTGGCCCGCGAATTCTGCGAAAAGAACTCCGATACCCTCCTGGTGGTCACGGGCGACCACACCCACTCCATCAGCGTGGCGGGCACCGTGGACGACCGCCTGCCCGGCAAGGACATGCGGGACAAAGTGGGCGTGTACGCCAAGGCCGGGTATCCGCTGTATGAAGACAAAAACCACGACGGCTATCCCGACGATGTGAACCCGCCCAAGCGCCTGGCCGTTTTCTTCGGGGCTACGCCGGATTATTACGAAACCTTTGCCCCCAAGCTGGACAACCCCTTTGTGCCCGCCGTCAAGGATGAGCACGGCAACTATATCGCCAACGCAGCCTACAAAGACGCCCCCGGCGCGGAATTCCGCGCTGGCGTGCTGCCCCGCAACGAAAGCCAGGGCGTGCACACTGTGGACGATCTGCTGCTCCACGCCCAGGGCGCGGGGGCCGAAAACTTCCACGGCTTCATGGAAAACACCCAGGTCTTCAAAATTATGGCCCAGGCCCTGGGTCTGGGCCGCTGAATCCCTCCTCACACCCCCTAACAGGACGGTCGCGCGTCGCGGTTTTCCCCACGGCGCGCGGCCGTCCGGGAGTTTGCCCATGCGCGCCGCGCTGTTCTCTCCCGCCCTTTCACGCCGCCTGGCCCTGCTCCTCATGGCGCTTGGGCTCTGCATGTCCGCCCCCGACGCCAACGCCGCCGGCCCCACGGACCTCGGCTTCAACGAGATGTACGCCGCCCAGGGCGTGCTGGGGATGCAGTTCTCCGCCAAGCTCCTGGCCCTCAACGGCAAGCCCGTACGCATCAAAGGCTTTATGGCCCCGCCCCTCAAGGCCGACGGCGTCTTTTTTGTGCTGACCAGCGCGCCCGTGGCCCTCTGCCCCTTCTGCAACGCCGAGGCGGACTGGCCCGCTGACATCGTAGTGGCCTACATGGCCCCTGGCGAACGCTTTGTACAGAACAACGCCCCCATCGCGGCCACGGGCATTCTGGAAGTGGGCGCGGCCACAGACCCGGAAACGGGCTTTGTGAGCATGGTGCGCCTGCGCGAAACAAGGATCTGCAAACTATGAACGACATCCATGTTGCCGGCCTGCGCTGCGCCCTGCGGGAAAACGGCCAGGAACGTCTTCTGCTGGCGGCGGATTCCCTGCATCTGCCCGCCGGGAGCTCCCTGGGCGTCAGCGGGCCTTCCGGCGGCGGCAAGACCACCCTGCTGCACACCCTGGCCGGGCTGCTGCCGCCCACGGCAGGCACAGTGCGCTGGGGCGGACAGGACATCTACGCCCTGCCCGAGGCCCGACGCGACGCCCTGCGCGCGGCCACAGCAGGCATGATCTTTCAGGATTTCCTGCTCATCCCCGGCATGAGCGTCCTGCAGAACGTGCTGCTGCCCCAGACCTTCCGGACCTTTTACGTCCCGGAGGCAGCCCGACGGCGAGCGCTGGATCTGCTGCGCCTGCTGGGCCTTACCGCGCAGCACAGGCCCGTGGAGCGCCTCTCGCGCGGCGAAATGCAGCGCGTGGCCCTGGCCCGGGCCTTTCAGGGGCCGTGCGGCATCCTTTTTGCCGACGAGCCCACCGCCAGTCTGGACGCGGCCAACGCCGCCCAGGTAACGGACCTGCTCTGCGGCCTCTGCCGCGAGCGCAAGGCCACCCTCGTCTGCATCAGCCACGACGTGCGCCTGCTGCGGCGCATGGACCAACGCCTCTGGCTGGAATACGGTCAACTGCGGGAGGTCGCATGAATCCCTTGCCCCTGGCCCTGGCCTCGCTGCGGCGGTTTCCCTTCCTCTCTCTGGCCACGGTGCTGCTGGTGGCCTTGGCCGTGGGCCTGGGCACGGCTGTGGCCCTGCTGGAGCCCTCCCTGCGTCAGGGCTCGGCCGCGGCGGCGCGCAAGTTCGATCTGCTGGTGGGCGCGCCGGGCAGCGAAAGCCAGCTGGTGCTCTCTGCCGTGTATCTGGATCCCGCACCTCTGCCCTTATTGGACGGCGCCGTGGCCGCAAAAATCGCGGCGGACCCCGGCGTGGCCTGGTCCTCGCCCCTGCTCCTGGGCGACAGCTGGAACGGCTGCCCCGTGGTGGGCGTGGACGCGGCCTTTCTGGAGGGCGCAGCGCGCTTTGCCGCCCCTACGGACGCCGTTGCCGGCGCCCTGACGCCCCTGCGCCCAGGCGACGCCTTTCAGAGCATGCACGGCCGGGGAGAGCACGCGGGGCCCACTCCCCCCCACCCCCACAGCACGGTCTTTACCGTGCGCGCCGTGCTGCCCCCCACGGGCACGCCCTGGGACAAGGCTATTCTGGTGCCGGCGGCCGCGGTGCGCGCCCTGCACGCCCACGGGCACGACGCCCATGCGCAGGAAGGCGGGCACGACGCCAAAGACGCTGCGCACGGAAAAAACCCCGCCCACGGGTCGGCCCACGCGGACGGCGAAGAGCGTGAGGAGACCGAAGAGCATGCGCCGACGGCCCACGGGCACGGAGTAGCCCAGAACGGGGATGCAGGGCCGACTCCGGCGCTGGTGGTCAAACCCCGCACCGTGGCGGACGCCTACCGCCTGCGCGCCCAATACCGCACGGCGCAAAGCCTGGCTGTGTTCCCGGCGGAAGTGCTGGTGCGCCTCTATGGCTTGCTGGGCAACGCCCAGCGCGTGCTTTCTCTTGTCTCCGGGCTCACCCAGGGGGCTGTGCTGGCCGGGGTGCTGCTGGCCGTGTTCGCCGGGCTGCCCCGACGCCGCAAGACCATAGCCGTTCTGCGGGCCCTGGGCGCGCCCCGCCTGTACGGAGTGCTGGCCCTCTGGCTGGAGGTTTTTCTGCAAGTGCTTTTGGGCGGTCTGCTGGGGCTGGCGCTGGGCTGGGGCGGCACGTTCTGGGGCCTTCGCTTGCTGGCCGCGCACACGGGCGTGGCGGCCCAGGTCAGCCTGGAGGGCGCGGCCCTGGTCAGCCTGGGCCTTTGTCTCGCAGCGGGCAGCCTGGCCGCCCTGCTCCCCGCCTGGAGCTGCGGGCGCGCCCCCGTGGCCCGCACCCTGCGAGAATGACGCCCGCCCCCGGCCGCCCCCTGTCCGGGCGCTGACAGCCGCCCTACTTTGGGATAGGCTGTGCGCCATGAGGCATTTTTCATCCGCCGCCGACGTGTTGCGGCATCTGGACGGCCTGGGGCTTTTCCACATGGATCTGGGGCTGGAGCGCGTGCACCGCGCCTTGGCCGCGCTCCACTGCATCCGTCCGCCCTTTGTGACGGCGCAGGTGCTGGGCACCAACGGCAAAGGCTCCACGGCGGCCTTTCTGGCCTCACTGGGCATGGCCCACGGCTGCCGCGTGGGGCTCTACACCTCGCCCCACTTTGTCCACCCGGCGGAGCGCATCCGCATAGACGGCCGCCCCTGGCCTGAAGAGGACTGGGTCGCCCCGGCCAACGAGGTGCGGGAAGCGGCCCCGGATCTGACCTACTTTGAATTTCTTACCGTACTGGCCATATTGGCCTTCGCGCGGGCGGGCGTAGACCTGGCCGTGCTGGAAGCCGGGCTGGGCGGCCGCTGCGACGCCACCACCGCTGTGGTGGCCGACGCACTTTGCTATGCGCCCATCGCCATGGATCACAAGGCCGTGCTGGGCTCCACGCTCGCAGCCATCGCCACGGACAAAGCCGCAGCCGTGCGCGATCCGGCCCCGGTCTGCACGGCCCGGCAGTTTCCCGACGCGGCCCGCGCCCTGGCCAAAGCCGCCGCGGCCCACAGCGCGCCCCTGCTGGAGGCGCGGCCTGTGGACAAAAGCGCAACCTTGGGCCTGGCCGGGCCGCACCAGCGCGCCAACGCCGGCCTGGCCCTGACCGCCTGGCAACAGCTGGCGCCCCTGCTGGGCAAAACCCCGGACGACGTCGCTGCCCAGGCGCGGGGGCTGGCCGCGGCCTTTCTGCCCGGCAGGCTGCAATCCGTGCCCGGAGGCAACGGCCTGCCGCCCCTGCTGCTGGACGGCGCGCACAATCCCCACGGCATGGCCGCCCTGACGGCCGCTTTGCGGGATGCGGGCCTGCGCCCCGCCGGGGCTGTGTTTTCCTGCCTGGGCGACAAGGACTGGCGGCCCGCCCTGCATCTGCTTAAGGACTGCCTGGGCGGCGCGCCCCTGTTCATCCCCACCCTGCATAACGAGCGCGCCGCGCCCGCCGCCCTTATCGCCGCCGAGGCCAACCGTTGCGGCCCGGCCACGGCGCATGCCCTGCCCGAAGGCCCGGAGGCGCTCTCCCAGGCCCTGGCCCGCGCCGCAGCCCTGCCGGATGCGGGGCCGCGCCGCCCGGTGCTCCTGGCCGGGTCGCTCTACCTTTTGGCGGAGTTCTACGCCCTGCACCCGCAATGGCTCACGCCGCCAGGCGCTTCCCCCCTGCAGAACGACGGCCGCCCGGCTCCCGCATCCCCAGCCGATGCCGCCCCAACTGATCCTGCGAGGCCTTGCCATGTCTGACCTCTTCCGGGCCATCCCCGCCGTGGACGCCAGCCTCAACGCCCTGCTGGCCGCCGATCCCGCTCTGGAAGCCGCCCCCCGCCCCCTGTTGCGCCAGGCCGTGACCGATTTCTGGGATGCGCGCCGGGCGGATATCCGCCAGGGCCGCGTGGCCCGCGCGATGGATCTGGCCCTGGAAGCCTGCCTGCCTGCCCTGCTGGCCCATGCCCGCCGCGCCGTGCTGCCCCGCTTGCGGCCCGTGCTCAACGCCACGGGCGTGGTGGTGCACACCAATATGGGGCGCTCCGTCCTGGCGCAGGAGGCGCAGGCAGCCGTGCAACAGGCCGCCGCCGGTTATTGCAGCCTGGAACTGGATCTGGAAACCGGCGGGCGCGGCAGCCGCCACAGCCTGGTGGAAGACCTGTTGCGCCGCCTTACCGGAGCCGAGGCCGCCCTGGTGGTCAACAACAACGCCGCCGCCGTGCTGCTGGTGCTGGACACCTTCTGCAAGGGCGGCGAGGTCATTGTTTCCCGCGGGGAGCTGGTGGAGATCGGCGGCAGCTTCCGCATCCCGGAAGTGATGGAAAAAAGCGGCGCGCGCCTGCGCGAGGTAGGGGCCACCAACCGCACCCATCTTAAGGACTATGCCGCCGCCATTACAGAGAAAACCCGCGCCCTTATGCGCGTGCACACCTCCAACTACCGCATTGTGGGCTTCCACGCCGCCGTGCCCCTGCCGGAGCTGGCCGCCCTGGCGCGCCAACACGGCCTGCCCCTGATTGAAGACCTGGGCAGCGGCAGCTTTACGGATTTTTCGGCCTGCGGCCTGCCCAACGAGCCCACCGTGCCCGCCGTGGTGGCGCAGGGGGCGGATCTGGCCACGTTTTCCGGCGACAAGGTGCTGGGCGGCCCCCAGGCGGGCGTCATCGTGGGCCGGGCGGATCTGGTGGCGGCCCTCAAGCGCAACCCCCTGACCCGCGCCCTGCGCTGCGACAAGCTCTGCCTGGCGGCCCTGGAGGCCACCCTGCGCCTCTACCTGGAGCCGGAGGCGGCCCTGCGGCGCATCCCCACCCTGCGCATGGTCACGAGCTCCGCCGCAACCCTGGCCCGCGCCGCCCGCAGCCTGGCCGCCAGGTTGCGGCACGGCCTGCGCGACGCGCGGGGGCCGCTCTGCACTGTGCGCCTGCGCCAGGACGTTTCGCGCGTGGGGGGCGGGGCCTTCCCCCAGTACGACCTGCCCACCACCCTGGTCTGCCTTACGCCCGCCAGGGGCAGCGCCACAGCCCTCAAACGCGCCCTGCTGCGCACAGATCCGCCCCTTATCGGCCGCCTGGAGGACGACGCCTTCTGCCTGGACCCGCGTACTCTGGAGGCGCGCCAGTATCCTCTTCTGCTGCAAACCCTGCGCGAGGGGCTGGCCCTCTGCGCGCGCGAACTTATATAAGGAATTGAACGGACGAAAGGGAAGCGGATCCCCGCCCGCCATCCGGATTGGTTGAACAAGGAATGCGGCCCCGCAACCCGCAAAAGGAACACACATGGACACACCCTTTGCCTACACCCCCAAGAGCGTCTGGGAGGGCCTCAACGCCCAGGCCCGCAAGGACATGGACGCCCTTGCCGCCCGTTATGTGGATTTTCTGACCCGCTGCAAAACGGAACGTGAAACTGTAGCCTACATCTGCGAGCGCCTGGCGGCGCAAGGCTATGCGGAAACAGGCGACAAGGTGCTGCGCCCCCTGCGCGGCAAGGCCGTATTTGCGGCGCGGCGCGGCGCTCTGCCCCTGGAGCGGGGGCTGAACCTGCTGGCCGCCCACGCGGACAGCCCGCGCCTGGATTTCAAGCAGCGCCCCCTGGTGGAGCAGGCCTGCGTGGCCCAGGCCAAAACCCACTATTACGGCGGCATCCGCAAATACCAGTGGCTGGCGCGGCCCTTGGCCCTGCACGGCGTGGTGGTGCGCGAAAACGGCGAGGCGCTGCCCGTGACCATAGGCGAAAAGCCCGGCGAGCCCGTGTTCTGCATTGCGGATCTGCTCCCCCACCTGGCCCAGAAGCAGTCGACCCAGCCCGTCAGCGAGGCCTTTGAGGGCGAAAAGCTCAACGTCATCCTGGGGCACAGCCCCAAACCTTCCGCCCAATCCGCCAAGGGAAAAGAAAAGGAAGACACCCCCAAGGAGCCCGTCAAAGCCCTGCTCCTGGAGCTGCTGCACAAGAAGTACGGCATCACGGAGGAAGATTTCGTCACCGCCGAGCTGCAGGCCGTGCCCGCCGGTCCCGCCCGCTTTGTGGGCTTTGACAAGGCCCTAGTGGGGGCCTACGGCCAGGACGACCGCATCTGCGTGTTCACAGCTCTGGAGGCCCTGCTGGAGGCCGCGCCCACGGGCCGGAGCATGGCCGTCATGTTCTGGGATAAGGAGGAAATCGGCTCAGACGGGGCCACCGGCGCGTCTTCGCGCTTCTTCCAGTACTGCGTGGAAGATCTGGCCCAGGCCTGGGGGCAGGGGCTGCCCGCCTCCCGCGTGTTTCTGGAAACCCGCGCCCTCTCGGCCGACGTGGCGGGCGCGCTGGATCCGGACTATCAGGACGTGCACGAAAAACAGAACGCCGCCCTGCTGGGCTACGGCCCCACCTTCTGCAAGTTCACGGGCTCACGCGGCAAATACGGGGCCAGCGAGGCCGATGCAGAATACTTTGCCGCCCTGCGCGGCCTGTACAACAGCAAGGGCATTCCCTGGCAGGCGGCGGAGCTGGGCAAGGTGGACCACGGCGGCGGCGGCACGGTGGCGCTGTTTTTGGCCGCCTACGGCATGCGCGTCATCGACCTGGGCCCGGCCATCCTCTCCATGCACAGCCCCTTTGAGCTGGCCAGCTGCGCGGATGTCTACGCCACTGCCCAGGCCTACCGGGCTTTTCTGGAAGCGCAGGTCTAGGGCCTTGCAACTTTGAGATGCGCTAACGGACGGCAGCGCAAGCGCAGTCCGCGCCAGTGCGGCGTAGGCGAAATTCATTTTCGCCGACCACGCCGAGTGCAGCGTTTTAACGGTAATCTGCTCCAGGGCCTGTTGGCGCTGCCTGGCTGCGGATAAAAGCTCACAGGCCTGCCCCAAAGCTCCCAACAACAAGGCCGCCCAAGGGGGCGGCCTGTTGGAAGGGAAGGCCATGAAAAAAAATTTTAGAACGTATAGCGCAGGCCCAGGCTGAATTCGTTGGCATAAGGGGCCATGCCGATGTCCTGCCCCCATTTGCTCGTCTCACTGTAGCTCAGGCCCACAAAGCGGTAAGCCAGGTCGGCGGAGAAGTTGTCGTTGAAGGCGTAAGAGCAGCCCAGCCCGGCGTTCCAGGCGAACACGGTGTGCATTTCGTTGACGCTGGCGTTGCCGCTGATGGGGGTGTCCACGCCTGCGGCAGGAAGAGAAAGATCGTTAGCTTCAATTTCATACTTTGTGCGCAGGAAGCCCAGGCCGACGCCAGCGCCGATATAGGGCGTAAAATTCGTATCGTTGTGGAAGTCCCAATAAGCGTTCAGGAACAGCGTCTGTAAGTTCCATTCGCCTTTGACGCTGGCGCTGCCGCTGCCGCCAAGCTGCTTCAAAGCGCTCCCCACCTCACCTTTGAGATCCCAGGTTGTGGTGCTGTTGGTGCGGATGGCGTATTCCACCTCCGTGCGCACAGGCACCTGGAACTGCGGGTAGAAATCAAAGCCGACAAAGATGCCGCCGCCCACGGTATTCTGGGTGTAGTTGTCGATGTCGAAAGCGTCTTCAACGCCGCCGTTTTTGGAGATGGATCCGGTGCTCTGGATGGAATCAAGGAACTTCAGCCCCGCATAAAAACCGTTGTCCGCCGCAAAAGCGGAGACGGAGAGCGCCAAAGACAGCGCCGCAGCAAGAATAACCCTTTTGAACATAGCTTCCTCCTGGTATTTTTCACAACCTTCCTTGCGGGGAGGCTAATACATGGGGGCCATGTCGGTCAACAACCGGCATGGCCTTTTGCCTTCCGCGCCGCCGACAGCCGCAGGCTATTTGATACAAAAAAATATTAAAATTCTTTTTTGTACTAATCCTGGCCACGCGCACAGCGGCAATAGCCCGGCATTATTATCTTTCTGCAAACAATATCCTGGTATTATTTTTGCTTATCTCATAGTGCAGATTGAGGCCCGCTCCGTCCACATCCCTTTTTCCCCTTACCGCCATGAGAAGTCTCGACGCCCTTGTCCGTTCTTTGCACCAGGCTGAAGACGTCCCGGAAACGGGCACGCCGGACCTACTGCTCTACACGCCCTGCCCGGTGAAGCTCGTGGTCAAGGAGCGCGTGGAAGCCCTGGCGGCCGCCGCCGCGCCGCCCCTGACCGCCCATATTCCCATGGGCTGCACCGTGGTGGACCCCTTTGACCCTTTGTATATGGAAACGGACCCGGATAAGCTCCCCGCCGTCATCGCCTCCATTGGCTTCGGCGACTTCTGGCGGCCGGAATTTGTGCGCCGGTTTGTCCACAACGGGCTTTTTGCCGCCGTCAGGCCCAGGGCCGTCAATCCCTTGTACACGGAGGCCGCCATGGCGGACCCCGCCGGGGCCTACACCATCTACGGCGTAACGCCGTATATCTTTCTGGCGGACGCCAACAAGCTCGGCGGCTTGCCCTTGCCCCGCACCTGGGGCGACCTGCTGCACCCCCGCTACAAGGGGCAGATCGTCATGTGCGGCGACGGTGACGATATGGCCGATGCGGTGCTGCTCAATATTTATAAGGAATATGGAAGGGCGGGGCTTGCGGCTCTGGCGGGCAACGTCAAAAGCCTCATGCACTCCTCGCGCATGGTCAAGGTCTGCGGCACCAGCGCGCCGGACGCGGGGGGCATCTTCATCATCCCGCTTTTCTTTGCCCGCAGCGTAAGTCTGCCGCCCGGCGTCGCGGAAATCTGGCCGGAGGACGGCGCCGCGGCCAGCCCACTCTATTTTCTGGCAAAAAAATCTGAACAAAAGCGTCTGGCCCCGCTGCTGGATTTTCTGGTCAACGGCTTCTGCGGCATTGACAGCGCGGCCTGGTTCATCCCGCTGGGCGCGGCGCGGGACGCGCGCCTGCCGCCGCGGGCCCGGCTCAAGTGGGTAGGCTGGGAATACGCCGCCGCCCACGACCTCAACGGCCTGCGCGACGAGCTGGTCCAGCGCTTCCGTCAAAGCTATGGGAGGGCCCCATGCGCCTCGTGACCGTGGCCGGGCCGCCTTCCTGCGGCAAGACTTCGCTGATGACCAAGACCTGCGCGGCCCTGCGGGAAAAAGGCCTGGAAAGCGCCGTGGTCAAATTCGACTGTCTGCAGAGCAGGGACGACGCGCTCTACGCGGCAGCAGGCATCCCCGTAAGTCTGGCTCTTTCGGGCGGGCTCTGCCCAGACCATTTTTTTGCCACTAATCTGGAGGAGGCCTTTGCCTGGGCTGCGGGCACCGGGGCGCAGTGCTGCATCATAGAAACCGCCGGCCTGTGCAACCGCTGCTCGCCCCACCTGCGCGGGGCGCTGGCCCTGTGCGTCATCGACAACCTTATGGGCATTGACGCCCCGGAAAAAATCGGCCCCATGCTCCGTCTGGCCGACGTGGTGGTGGTCACCAAGGGGGATCTGGTCTCCCAGGCCGAGCGGGAGGTCTACCGCTACCGGGTGCGACAGATGAACAAAAAGGCCATCATCCGGCATGTAAACGGCCTTACGGGCCAGGGCTCCGCGGATCTGGCCGCCATCCTGGCCGTGGCCCCGGACAGGGCAAGCGTTACAGACATGAAGCTGCGCTTTGCCATGCCCGCGGCGGTCTGCTCCTACTGCCTGAGTGAAATGCGCATCGGCGGGCGCTACCAGAAGGGCAACGTCAAAAAGGCGCAGTTCGGAGGTTCGCCCCATGCCTGAGCGCTTCCCTGCCGCCGCGGCCCTGACCGCCGACCTGCCGTCCGCGGGTTGCCCCTGCGCCCACAGGCCGACCGATAACGACGCGCCGGACCCGGAGGACGTTCCGCAATCCTTGCGGGGCCTGACCCTCACCGCCGGGCGGGACAAATCGGCCCGCCCCGAGGCGGAAGACATCCACTTCAAGCCCGGCGAAATCACCGCCCTGCTGGGGCCCACGGGGTCCGGCAAAAGCCGCTTCCTGGCTGATATCGAATCCCTGGCCGCGGCGGATACGCCCACAGGGCGCGTGCTGCTGCTCAATGGGCGCGCCCCGGACGCGGAGGCCCGCTTTGCCCTGCAGGGCCGCCTGGTGGCGCAGCTGACCCAGAATATGAATTTTGTGCTGGATATGGGGGTAACGGATTTTTTGCGCACCCACGCCCTGAGCCGCCAGGTTCCGGATCCGGATCAGGCCGCCCGGCACGTTTTTGCCGCCGCCAATGCCCTGGCCGGGGAACCCTTCGGCGAGACGACGCCGCTTACCCAGCTTTCGGGCGGGCAGTCGCGGGCCTTGATGATTGCGGATACCGCCCTGCTCAGCTGGTCGCCCGTGCTGCTCATCGATGAAATCGAAAACGCCGGGGTGGACAAGCGCAAGGCGCTGGACCTGCTGCTGACCACGGACAAAATTGTGGTCATGGCCACCCACGATCCCGTGCTGGCCCTGGCCGCGCACCGCCGTCTGGTCTTCCGCCACGGGGCCGTGGCCCAGGTGCAGCGCCGCAGCCCGGAGGAAGACGCGGTGCTTGTCCATCTGGAAGGGCTGGAAAAAACCCTGGCCGGGGTGCGGGCCGCCCTGCGGGCCGGGAAAAAAATTTCCCTCTGAGCCGCTGCCCGGCGTGCGCACGCCCCCACACAAAGCTATTCTCCTTCAAACCTCTCCCGTCGTTGCGCGCCAGGCGGCAAAGGCGGCCTGAGCGCGGGCGGCGTAGAGGGCCTTGCGGTCTTTTTTGCGGGCGCGTTCGTCCAGGGGCGGCATAAGGCCAAAATGAACATTGGAGGGCTGGAAGCGCTTGGCGGGCGTGCGCAGGTGCCCCAGCAACGCGCCCAGGGCGCTTTCCGGCGGCGGCGGCGGGGGTAGATCCCGGCCGTGGGCGCGGGCCGCCAGCAGCATGCCCAGCCAAAGGCCGCAGGCGGCGGATTCCACATAGCCTTCCACCCCGGTGATCTGCCCGGCCAGGTAGATGCCGGGCGCGGCGCGCAGCTCCAGCTCCGGGGTCAGGGCTGTGGGCGCATTGACGTAAGTATTGCGGTGCATGCTGCCGTAGCGGGCAAATTCCGCCCGTTCCAGGCCGGGCACCAGGCGGAAGACGCGGGCCTGCTCGGCCTGCACCAGTTTGGTCTGACAGCCCACCAGGTTGCAGGTTTCGGCATTGGCGTTTTCGGCCCGCAGCTGCAGCACGGCCCAGGGGCGGCGGCCCGTACGCGGATCCACAAAGCCCACGGGCTTGAGCGGCCCGAAGGTCAGGGTGCGCTCGCCGCGCTGGGCCAGAGCCTCAAGGGGCATGCAGCCCTCAAAGTGCCGTTCCGACTCAAAGGCGTGGGCCTGCATGGTGCGCGCCTCCAGAAGGGCGTTATAAAAGGCCGTGTATTCCTCGCGGGTCATGGGGCAGTTGAGGTAGTCCCCTTCGCCGGGGGCGTCCCCCTGCTCCTGGCCGTAGCGCGAAGCGCGGAAGACCACGCTCATGTCCAGGGAGTGGGTCCAGACAATGGGCGCAATGGCGTCGTAAAAGTAGCAGTGCTCCACGCCTACGGCCGCGGCCAGGGAAGCGGAAAGCTCTTCCGAGGCCAGAGGCCCCGCGGCAATGGCCACGGCCCCATCCGCCGTGCGGAAGGGGGTCAGCACGGGATCGTCCAGACCGCGCACGCAGTGTTCCACCCGCCGGATGTGCGGCTGGGCCGCCACCATGGCGGTGAGCGCGGCGGCGAAGGCTTCGCGGTCCACGGCCAGGGCCTTGCCGGCAGGCACGCGGCAGGCGTCTGCGGCGGCCATGAAACGGCTGCCCAGGGCGCGCAGCTCGGCCTTGAGCAGGCCCACGCCGGAGCCTGTTTCGTCCGACCGCAGCGAATTGGAGCAGACCAGCTCAGCCAGATGATCGCTGACGTGGGCTGGGGAGCGCCGCCCCGGCTTCTGTTCAAAAAGGGTGACCTCAAGACCGGCCTGGGCCAGACGCAGGGCGCATTCGCACCCGGCAAGCCCGCCCCCCACCACGGCTACGGATTGCAAAGGCATAGAAACTCCAGCCGATTCACTGTAAAAATCAGGTTAGGATAAGGAGAAAAGGCGGACGCCACGGGCCGGGGCGGGAACGCGGCCTGACCGCAAACCGAAGCCCTTGGCCGCAGGCGCAAAAAACGGCGCGCCGGGCAGCCCCGGAACCGCCGTTTCTTTACATGCGCAAGCGCGGCGCGCTGGGCGCGACCGCCCCGCCGCAAAGGCGCAGGCGCAATGCGGCTGCGCGCTGAAGCGCCCGTCCTGCATTGCCGTTGAGAAGGTGTGTTCTCAATGGCGGTCTGTATTAGCTGATCCAGCCGCTCAGGGCGTCCACGATCTTGCGGGCCTGTTCCGCACTGGAAATGGTGAATTTGGACTGCTGCCGGTATTCGCCGCCGGATTTTTTGTAGCGTCGGATAACAAACATATCCGGCCCATAGGCGTTTTTCTCCGGCTGCCAGACCTGGTAACGGAAGAGGATGGTGGTCCACAGCCCTTTGCTCAGCACCACTTTGTCCAGTTCGTTGACGATGGTCTGCCCGTTTTCTTCAAACTGCACCGTAAGGTCGTCGATACTCTCGTTCAAAATTCCCTCTCTTGCATCCGCCGGGCTGCACTGCCTTGTCTTCAGGGCCCGGCCGCAGTCAGGCATGGCCGCGGCCGCGCCCCAGCCCACGGCCGCGCTTCGCCGTCTTTGCGGTTCAGCCTGCGTAGTTGGCCAGCAGGCCCTTGATGTTTTCCGGCAATTGGGGCGTGGAGATTTCCATCTCAGCCGGGCCAGGGCCGTAATTGTTGCCCAGGATCTGGCCTGAGGCCGTCATGGCCATGAGATTTTCGGCCAGGGTCAGCTCTCTGCCAGTGGCCATTTTGGTGCCCAAAATGCGCAGTACGGTTTCGCTGCTTTTTACGGGGCTCACGACATTATATTCCATAGCGCGCCTCCCTGTCTGCCGTAAATTAGCCTGTTCGCGCGCATCGCGCAAGGGCGGACAAGGCTCAGCGCGCCGGCCGCCGCGCCTCGAAAAAAGCGTGCAGCAAAGCGGCGCAGGCCTGACCGCGCACGCCGCCCATATGCCAGAGCCGGTGGTTGGCATCGGGCGCGTCCAGGAGCTCGGCACGGGAAATGACGGCCCCGGCGCGCGGATCCGCCGCGCCGTAAACCACCCCGGCCAGCCGGGCGTGCACGCAGGCCGCCGCGCACATGGCGCAAGGCTCCAGGGTGACCGCCAGCACGCAGCCGGTCAGGCGGTAATTGCCCAGGGCCGCGCCCGCCCGCCGCAGGGCCAGCACCTCCGCATGGGCGGTAGGGTCGTGCCCCCGCAGCACAGCGTTGCCCGCGCGAGCCAGCAGGCGGCCGTCCGCCCCGGCCAGCGCCGCGCCCACGGGCACCTCGCCCGTGGCCGCCGCCCGGCGGGCCTCCTCCAGGGCCACATCCATAAGCCCTTCCCAGGTCCAGCCCGGCGGCGGCGGCGTGCGCGGCCCGGCCGGGGCAAAGGCCCGCGCCCCTAAAGGATCACGATCTTGCACAGGTGGCTGGCCACTTCTTCCGGCGTGTCGCAGACGGTGATGAGCTTATCGATCTCCGCTTCCTTGATGAAGCCCCGTCCGGCCATGCTCTTGCGCAGCCATTCCAGCAGGCCGCTCCAGAAGCTGGAATCGTAAAGCACAATGGGGAAGGGGCGGGTACGGCCCGTCTGCGCCAGCACAAAGGCTTCGGAAAGCTCGTCGATGGTGCCCATGCCGCCGGGCATGACCACATAGGCCATGGCGTATTTGACGAACATGAACTTGCGGATAAAAAAGTAGCGGAAGTTGCAGCGCGTTTTTACATATTTGTTGCAGCCCTGCTCGTGGGGCAGCTGGATGTGCAGGCCCACGGATTCGCCCCCGGCGTCAAAGGCCCCTTTGTTGGCCGCCTCCATAATGCCGGGACCGCCGCCGGAAATGATGCCGAAGCCGGCCTCCACCAGCAGGCGGGAAATTTTTTCGGCGTCCTGATATTCCTGCATGTCCGGCGTGCAGCGGGCCGAGCCGAAGAGGGAAATGCAGTTGACCTTCAGGGCGTTGAGCACGTCCAGGGCTTCCACCATCTCGGCCATGATGCGGAAAGTGCGCCAGGATTCGGTGGTGACGGAGGCGAGATCGTCCACAATGTTCTGTTGCAGTTCGGGCATGGCGGATCCTTCTTAAATATTGCCTTTAAAAAAGACATCCCAAAGGGATGTAAGACGCTCGCTCCGGCGCTGCCCCGCACGGCCAGGCTGCGCGGGCGTCTTGCCTGCGCAGCCGCCAAAGCGTTTCGCCGCAGGAAACGCGCTTGCGCGCGGGCGGCCCTGGGCCGCCTCCTGCAGACAAGGGCGCAGTATAAAGGGAGCCCTCGCCAAAGGCAACGGGGGCTTGCTTGACGCTGCGCGCCCCTTGCGGCTATGGAAAAGCGTTCTCCCAAGGCCCGCTCCCGGGTGGGGAGGACGGCCCATTCCGGGCCGACAACTCGCGGAGGCCAGCTAATGAAGGTCCAATTTCTGGGCGCGGCGCAGACCGTGACCGGCTCCTGCTACATGATTGAAGCCAACGGCAAGCGCTTTTGCGTGGATTGCGGCATGCACCAGGGCAACAAGGCCATTGAGGCCCGCAACCGGGATACTGCGCCCTACCGGCCCAAAGACATTGATTTCATCCTCGTCACCCACGCCCACATCGACCACTCCGGCCTGCTGCCCAGAATGGTGCGCGAGGGCTACGCCAAGCCCATCTACTGCACCAAGGCCACGGGCGAACTGCTGGAGCTTATGCTGGAAGACAGCGCCCATATTCAGGAAATGGAAGCCCAAAGCGAGGCCAGAAAATACCTGCGGCGCGGCCTCAGCAACCCGCCAGCCGCCCTCTACGCCACCGAAGACGCGCAAAAAACCGCCCGTTTTTTTCATACTGTAGATTACCACAAGACCTTTGAACCCGCCCCAGGCATCCGCGTCACCTACTACGACGCCGGCCACATCCTGGGTTCGGGCAGCCTGCGCCTGGAGGCCGACGAAAACGGCCGCACCACCAGCATGATCTTTTCCGGCGACATAGGCCGCCCCCAGTCCCTCATCGTGCGCAGCCCGGAGGAACCCCCGCAGGCGGACTACGTCTTCATGGAATCCACCTACGGCGACCGCGACCACAAGGACGAATCCCTGAGCGACGCCGAACTCGCCGAAGCCATCGCCTACAGTTACGGCAAGGGCGAAAAGGTCATCATCCCCGCCTTTGCGGTGGAGCGCACCCAGGAGGTGCTCTACTGCCTGCATGTGCTCAACAAGCAGGGCAAGCTGCCCGCGGATATGCCCGTCTTTGTGGACAGCCCCCTGGCCATCCGCGCCACAGAGGTTTTCGAGCGCCACCGCAAGCTCTTTGACGACGACGCCCAGAAAATGCTCAGCAACGGCGACAACCCCTTTGCCCTGCCCAACCTGCACTACACCCTTTCCGCCGCCGAGTCGCAGGCCATCAACGTCTACAAGGGCCCGGCCATCGTCATTTCGGCCAGCGGCATGTGCAACGCGGGCCGCGTGCGCCACCACCTGCGCCACAACATCTGGCGGCCCGGAGCCAGCATCGTCTTTGTGGGCTACCAGGCCGCGGGCACGCCCGGCCGTCAGATTGTGGAAAAAGCAAAAAAAATAACCCTGTTCGGCGAAGATGTGGAGGTGGCCGCGCGCATCTTCACCATCAACGGCTTTTCCGCCCACGCGGGGCAAAGTCAGCTTCTGGACTGGATCGCCCCGCTGCTGGCGGGCCGCTGCGCCAAGGTAGTGCTGACCCACGGCGAAACCAGGGCTCAGAACACGCTGGCCGGGCTTATGGAGCAAAAATTCGGCGTCCGTCCTATCATCGCCGCCTACCTGGAGGAAATGGTCCTGGAAGGCTGCGAGGTGGCCGCCACAGTGCGCCACGAAACCCTTGCCCACCCCCGGGTGGACTGGGCCTTCCTTACCACCGAGGTGGAACGCAAGTGGGGCCTGTTCAAAGGACGGCTGGAAGACGTGGAGCGCCGCCCCTGGGTGGAGCAGACAGACCTCCAGGACGCTGTGGAAAAGCTGGATTACGCCCTTACTCGCCTGCTCTCGCGGATGTAAGCCGTCATGCGCGTCATTGCCGGTCGACTGGGCGGGCGTCTGCTCAAAACCGTGGAGGGCGAAGGCTACCGCCCGGCCATGGGCAGAACCCGCGAGGCCCTTTTTTCCATGCTTGCGGCGCGGGGCCTTGATTGGCCAACGGCGCGGGTGCTGGATCTCTTTGCCGGCAGCGGCAGTCTGGCTTTTGAGGCCGTAAGCCGCGGCGCGCCCCACGCCCTGCTGGTGGAAAGCGCCCCCCAGGCCGTGCGCTGCCTTACGGCCAACACAACGGCCCTGGGCCTGGAGGGGGTGGTCCGCCTGCTGGCAGAGGACGTGCTGCGCGTGCTCAAGCGCCCGCCGGACGCCCCCTATCATCTGGTTTTTATGGACCCCCCCTACCGCAAACGCCTGGCGGATCCGGCCTTGCGCCTGCTCACCCAGCGCGGCTGGCTTGCGCCGGGAGCCTTTGTAACCGCCGAGGTGGAAAAAGAGGCCAGGCTTTCCCCGCCGCTGGAGCTCCGCCTTGAGGTGGACCGGCTGCTGGGCCAAACCCGCATCCTCATCTGGACCATGCCATGAAAACAGCCTTGTATCCCGGTACGTTCGACCCTCTGACCAACGGGCATCTGAGCCTTATCCGTCGGGGCTGCGAAGTGTTTGATCAGATTATTGTAGCCGTAGCCGACAATACGCCCAAAAAGCCTCTGTTCAGTCACGAAGAACGGGTGGCCATGGCCCGCGAAGCCCTCCTGGACGTGCCCAACGTAACGGTGGAGCCGTTCTCCGGCCTGACGGTGGAATACGCCGCCCAACGCGGGGCCTGCGCCCTGCTGCGCGGGTTGCGCGCCGTTTCTGACTTTGAATACGAGTTCCAGCTGGCGCTTATGAACCGCCGCCTGCAGCGCCACATTCAGACCATCTTCCTCATGACCGACTACCAGTGGCTGTTCATCAGCTCCACCATTGTCAAGGCGGCCGCCAGCCACGGCGCGGACATCAAGGGGCTGGTGCCGGAAAACGTCCGCCTGGCCCTCATGGAAAAATACCGCAAGGGCGAAGTGCGCCAGGGCACGCCCTGCCTGGCCCCGCCCCACGGCGGCTTCCGCGTGCTCTGATGCCCCCCGGCGCTCCTGATTCCGCCCCCCTGCCGGTCATCTGCCTGGCCGGGCCTACGGGTTCGGGCAAAACCGCCGCGGCCCTGGCCCTGGCTGCGGCCCTTGACGGCGAGGTGATCAACGCCGACTCGCGTCAGGTCTATGCCGATTTCCCCTGCATCACGGCCCAGCCCACAGCTACGGAACAGGCCCAGTGCCCCCACTATCTTTACGGTTTTCTGCCCACGACGCAAAAAATCAGCGCCGGGCGCTGGGCCGCGGCCGCTTCCCGCACGGTGGCCCAAATCCTGGCCCGCGGACGCGCCCCGCTGCTGGTGGGCGGCACAGGGCTTTACTTTCAGGCCCTGCTGCGCGGCATGGCCCGCATCCCGCAGGTGGACCCAGCCCTCACGGCTGGCCTGGAAGCCCGCCTGGCGGAGGAAGGCGCGCCGGCCCTGCACGCGGCCCTGGCAAAGCTGGACCCGGCCTACGCCGCCCGCATCCACCCCAATGACCGTCAACGCATTGTGCGCGCGCTGGAAGTGTGCCAGGCCACGGGCCGCCCCTTCAGCTGGTGGCACGCCCACGCCATGGAGGCCCCCCTCTGCGCGGGGCCCTTGCTTGTGCTGGACGCCCCCCTGGACTGGCTGGAACCGCGCCTGGCCCGACGGCTGGACGCCATGCTGGCGGCGGGCGCGCTGGATGAGGCCCGCGCCGCCCTGGCGCGTTGCGCCGATCCCCAGGCCCCCGGCTGGACGGGCATCGGCTGCGCCGAGGCTCTGGCCCACCTGCAAGGAAGGCTGACCCTGGCCCAGTGCCGGGAACGCTGGCTGCACAACACGCGGGCCTACGCCAAACGCCAGCGCACCTGGTTCCGCGCCCGCGCCGAGGCTGTGCCCCTGCCGCCGGACGACGTCGGGGCTGTGGTCGCCGCGGCAAGGCGCTGTTGGGAAAAATCACACAATTGCACCCGCCCTTGAAATCTGCTCGCTTGCGGCGCAGGGCCGCGCAACGCCCGGCACTTTTCCCCCGCACTGCCCGCGAAAACGCGCGGTGGTGGCCATTTTAGGAAAATTTTCCCAATCTCTTTGTTTTCTCAAGCATAAGAAACCGTTCCAACCAGCCGAACGCCTTGACGGATTCCAGGCTGTGGAGTACCGTTCGGATATCTGCGTGTCGCCCCCGCAGGGATCGACGGGGCCGGAGGAAGCCCGCTGCGCCATGCGCACGGGCCTTGGGGAAATGTCTGAATGCAAAAGGACAAGCACATGAGGAACGGCACAACACTGCTACTGCTGGCGGCCATGGCCCTGGCGGGCGCGGCGTGTCTGTCGGCTACGGGGGCTGGTTCGGCTTTGGCCGCGTCCCTGGAGCCCACCGACAGCGGCGCGCCTTCGGCCAAAGTCATGTTCCCGGTCAGCGAGAAGCCCAATCCCAAGGGCTCGGCCATGAAGCCCGTGGTCTTCAATCACCTTATCCATGAGAAAAAGATTGAAAACTGCGAAACCTGCCACCACACGGGCGACCCTGTCGCCTGTACCACCTGCCATACGGTGGAAGGCAAGGCCGAAGGCAATTTCATCACGCTTGACCGCGCCATGCACGCCACCAATATTGCCAAGCGCGCCAAGGGCAATACGCCCGTCAGCTGCGTGAGCTGCCACGAGCAGCAGACCAAGGAACGGCGCGAGTGCGCGGGCTGCCACAAAATCGTGACCCCCACCCGTAGTCAGGCCTGGTGCGCCACCTGCCACAACGTGACGCCTTCCATGACGCCCGCGGACCTGCAGCAGGGCATTGCCGACAAGCTGCCGCCCGAACGCAACGAGGAACTGGCCGCGGAGACTGTGCTCTCCCACAAGCCCGCCAAGCTCCTTGCCCCCACGGAAGCTCCCTATAAGGTGCGCATCGACGCCATCGCCGAGACCTACGAACCCGCCGTGTTCTCCCACCGTCGCCACCTGACTTCGCTGATGGAGCGCATCAAGGACGACAAGCTGGCCCAGGCCTTCCACAACCAGCCGGAGACTCTCTGCTCCACCTGCCACCACAGAAGCCCGCTTTCGGCCACGCCGCCCAAGTGCGCCAGCTGCCACGCCAAGGATATCGACAAGGCCCACCCGCAGCGTCCCAACCTCAAGGCCGCCTACCACCTCCAGTGCATGGGCTGCCACCAGGGCATGAACGTGGGACGCCCGAGAAACACCGACTGCACCACCTGCCATAAGGCGCGCCCGTAGCGCGCCCCAGAGCATGGAGAATCGCATATGAATCGCAGAAAATTCCTGACTTTTATGGGAAGCGCGGGTGTGGTCTCGGCCCTGAGCACGGCCAAGGTGGCCGAGGCCGGGGTGCACACCTTCCCCTACTATGCGGACAGCTACGGCGTGCTGCACGATACCACGCGCTGCATCGGCTGCCGCCGCTGTGAAGAGGCCTGCAACAAAGTCAACCACCTGCCCAAGCCCAAAACGCCCTTCACCGACGTTTCCGTCACCGCCAAACGCCGCCGCACCTCCGCCTATGAGTGGACGGTGGTGAACAAGTACGAAGTCAACGGCAAGCCCGTGTTCCGCAAGCTGCAGTGCTTCCACTGCAACGATCCGGCCTGCGCCTCGGCCTGTTTCGCCAAATGCTTCACCAAGCAGCCCGACGGCAGCGTGGCCTACAACGGCAGCCAGTGCGTGGGTTGCCGCTACTGCATGGTCGCCTGTCCCTTCTATGTGCCGGGCTTCCAGTACGACGAGGCCTTCGACCCCCTGGTGCAGAAGTGCACCTTCTGCGAGCCGCGCCTCAAGGAAGGCAAGCTGCCCGGCTGCGTGGAGGCCTGCCCCATGGACGCCCTGACCTTCGGCCGCCGCAGCGACCTGCTTAAGGTGGCCCGCGCGCGCATTGCCGAAAACCCAGGGCGCTACACCAACTACATCTACGGCGAAGCGGACGCCGGCGGCACCGCCTGGATGGTGCTGGCCCCGGCCACGCCCAAGGCCGTTCCGGCCGCCGCCACGGAAGCCCCAGCCAAGGACGCGCACGCTCCGGACACCTGGAAGCAGCTTGGGCTGGACACCCACCTGGGCACCCAGCCCATGGGCGAACTGACCTACGGCGCGCTGGGCACGGTGCCCATGATCGTGGCCTTCTGGCCCGTGCTCTTCGGCGGGGCCTACGCCATCACCAAGCGCCGCGAGTCCATCTATAAGGCGGAGCAGGAAAAGCACGCCAAGGAGGCCAGGGAAGACGTGGCCGCCGCTGTGGACGCCGCCGTGCGCAAGATTGAGGAAACCCAGGGACCGGGCGCCGCCGATACGGCCCGCCGCGCCATGACCGAGGCCCTTAAGGCCAGAGAAGCGGACGGCAGCCGGGAACACGGGGAGGATAAATAAATGGCTGAGCACAGCATCGTTATTCCCACCAGGGACAAGCTGTTCAATTTGGGCGAGTTTTTCCGCCCCACGCCCGGCAACATCATCACCGCCATTATTCTGGCTGTGGGGCTGACCATCACCATTATCCGCTTCACCATGGGCATCGGCTCGGTCACCAACCTGAGCGACAACCAGCCCTGGGGCATGTGGATCGGCTTTGACCTGCTCTGCGGCGTGTGCCTGGCCGCGGGCGGCTACTTCACCACGGTGGCCTGCTACATCATGGGCGTCAACTACCACTCGGCCATCCGGCCGGCCGTGACCACGGCCTTCCTGGGCTACGCCTTTGTGGTGGTGGCGCTTCTGTATGACCTGGGCCATCCGCTGCGGCTGCCCTTCATGTTCTTCTTCCCCGGCACCACCTCCGTGCTGTTTGAAGTGGGCCTCTGCGTGGCCACCTACCTTACGGTGCTCTTTGTGGAGTTTTCCGTGGCGCCCATGGAATGGCTGGCCTCCCGCTTCCCCTGGCTTGTCAAATGGCGCAAGGTCGTCATCAAGTTCACCATCCCGCTGACCATCTTCGGCGTGACCCTCTCCACCCTGCACCAGTCTTCGCTGGGTTCGCTCTACCTCATCGCGCCCGGCAAGCTGCATCCTCTGTGGTACTCGCCCTTCATGCCCATGTTCTTCTTTGTAAGCTCCATGGCCGCCGGCGCGTCCATGGTCATCTTTGAAGGCATGTTTGCCCACAAGGGCGTGCACCAATACATGGACAAAACCCATCTGCGCGAAGCGGACCAGGTGGTCTTCAGCTTTGCGCGGGCCGCGTCGTTCATCCTCTTCTCCTACTTCATGCTCAAGCTCATTGACATGCTGGTGCAGGCCAACATCCCCTACCTCTTTTCGGGTTACGGGGCATGGTGGCTGGTGGAGATGCTCGGCTTTGTGCTGCTGCCCGCCCTCACCTACGCCAAAGGCGCGCGGGAACGCCGCCTGGGCCTCTGCCGCTTTGCCGCGGCCAACACGGTCATCGGCATTGTGCTCAACCGCTTCAACGTAAGCATGATCGCCTTCAACTATGCCCTGCCTTCGTCGGAGCGCTATTTCCCCAGCATCTGGGAAATCTGCATCTCCATGTTCGTGGTGACCATGATCGTGACGGTGTACCGCTTCATCGTCTACCATATGCCCGTGCTCTACGAACACCCCGACTTCAGGGATGCCCACTAGAGCGCAAGAGGAGATTGCCATGGAATTCCATACTTTTCATCAATACTTTCTCTACACCAAGAGCTGGGCTTATGTGATGATGTTCATCGTGCTGCCGCTCTATGTGTGGTACTGGAACTTCATCCTCTTCCCAAGCAAGAAGGGCAAGAAGCAGGACTGATCTGTTGCTGATCCGTCAGCAAGGGGGGCGCAAGCCCCCCTTTTTTTGTGGCCGCCGCACCTTGCCGTCGGGCCGGGGAATGCGTATCCTGAAAGGAATCCGCTTTGAGGAGGTCTGAAGACCGTCATGTGTCTCGCCATACCCGCCAGAATTGAGGAACTGCAGGAAAACGGCATGGCCCGCGTGCGCGTGGGCGAAAGCCAGACCTTCCTGACCGCCTCCGTCATGCTCCTGCCGGAGCCGCCCGCCATCGGCGACTACGTCATTGTCCACGCGGGCTTTGCCCTGCATACCCTGACCCCTCAGGAGGCTGAGGAAAGCCTCTCCGCCCTGCGGGAACTGGCCCAGGCCATGGAGGGGACGCCCGCTCCGTTCTGACGCGCAACGCGCGCATACGCGCCGAACAGGTCTGCCCTTCCCTGGCCTCACGCATCTGCCCCCGGAAGCGCACGGCCGCCCCACACTGCCCCGGATACGCCCCATCCCCCGCATCCGGCGGCGACGCAGCGGCCCTGTCGGCCGCCGCACAGGCGCAGGCGTCTGGATAATGCGCCAGAGGCGCACCCATGTTGCCGCTTGCCGAGGGCGCGCCGCGTGCCGTCGGCAAACGGCCTTTGCGCTGCGGCGGCAGGTGAAGCGTTCGTCTTGACTTTAGGGCGGTCTTTGCCCACACTAGGGCGGTTTTTTTCTTTATCCTATCCAGCCATGTGGATGATTTTGTGGCGTTTTTACCGCCGGAGCCAGCATGAGCGACTATAAAAAGACCCTGCATCTGCCCAAAACCAGCTTTCCCATGAAGGCCGACCTGGCCCGCCGCGAACCGGACGCCATCAAAAAATGGGACGCCATCAACGCCGCGGAGCTCATGGCCGCCGCCTCCGGCGCCAAAGGCGGCTATGTGCTGCACGACGGCCCGCCCTATGCCAACGGGCACCTCCACATGGGCCACGCCCTGAACAAAATCCTCAAGGACATTATCGTCAAATCCCGCAACATGGCGGGCTACGCCTCACGCTATGTGCCGGGCTGGGATTGCCACGGCCTGCCCATTGAACACAAGGTGGAGCAGGAGCTCAAAGAGAAAAAGAAAACCCTGCCCGCCCATGTGGTGCGCCGCCTCTGCCGCGAATACGCCGCCAAGTGGATCGACATTCAGCGCAAGGAATTCAAACGCCTGGGCGTGCTGGGCCTGTGGGAAAATCCTTACATGAGCATGAAACCCGCCTATGAGGCGGCCACAGCGCGCGAGCTGGCCCGGTTTGTGGCCGGGGGCGGCGTCATGCGCGCCAAAAAGCCCATCTACTGGTGCTGCTCCTGCCACACGGCCCTGGCTGAAGCCGAGGTGGAATACTACGACCACACCTCTCCCTCCATCTATGTGCGCTTCGCCCTGCCTGACGCCGGCCTGCGCGCACTCTTCCCCCAGGCGGATCCTTCCCGCGCCTTTGTGGCCATCTGGACCACCACCCCCTGGACCTTGCCGGACAACATGGCCGTGTGCCTGCACCCGGACTTTGACTATGTGCTGGTGCAGGCCGGGGACGCGCAGTACCTGCTGGCAGCCGAGCTGCTGGAGGCCTGCGCCGCCCGCTTCGGCTGGAGCGAGCCCACGGTGCTGGGCCGGGCCACGGGCGCGCAGCTGGAAGGCCTCAAGGCCCGCCACCCCTTCTACGATCGGGAATCGCCCCTGGTGCTGGGCAAGCACGTCACCCTGGACGCGGGCACGGGCTGCGTGCACACGGCTCCGGGTCACGGACGGGAGGACTATGAAGTGGGCCTCGCCTACGGGCTGGAGATCCTCTCCCCCCTGGACGACGCCGGGCGCTTTTTGCCCACGGTGCCCTTTTTTGCCGGGCTCACGGTCTTTGAGGCCAACCCCAAGGTTATAGAAAAATTGGAGGAAGTGGGCGCGCTGCTGCACCAGGGGCGCATCAAGCATTCCTACCCGCACTGCTGGCGCTGCAAGGAGCCGGTCATTTTCCGCGCCACCACCCAGTGGTTCATCAGTATGGAAAAGAACGACCTGCGCGCCCGCGCCCTCAAAGACATTGACGAGGAAGTGCGCTGGATCCCCTCCTGGGGCCGGGAACGCATCCACAACATGGTGGAATTCCGCCCGGATTGGTGCATCTCGCGCCAGCGGCAGTGGGGCGTGCCCATCCTGGCCCTGCTCTGCGAAGACTGCGGCGAAGCCTGGAACGACCCCCAGTGGATGGAAGACATCTGCGACCGCTTCGCCGCGCACCCCACGGGCTGCGACTACTGGTACGAGGCGGACATTAAGGAAATCGCGCCCCAGGGCCTGACCTGCCCGCACTGCGGCGGCAGCCACTGGAAGCGCGAGACGGACATTCTGGACGTCTGGTTTGATTCGGGCACCAGCTTTGCCGCCGTGCTGGAACAGCGGCCGGAGCTCTCCTTCCCCGCGGATCTCTATCTGGAAGGCTCGGACCAGCACCGGGGCTGGTTCCACAGCTCCCTGCTGGTAAGCGAGGGCAACCGGGGCTGCCCGCCCTACCGCAGCGTGCTCACCCACGGCTATGTGGTGGACGGCGAAGGCCGCAAGATGTCAAAATCCGTGGGCAATATCATTGCGCCCCAGGAACTGACCGAAAAATATGGGGCTGAAATCGTCCGCCTCTGGGCCTCTTCGGTGGACTACCGCGAAGACATCCGCCTTTCCGACGAAATCGTGGGGCGGCTGGTGGACGCCTACCGCCGCATCCGCAACACCTGCCGGTTCATCCTGGGCAACCTCCACGATCTGACCCGCGAAGACCTGCTGCCCCCGGCAAATCTGCTGCCCCTGGACCGTTTTGCGCTGGACACGGCGGCCCTTACCCATCAGCGGGTGCAGCAGGCCTATATGGATTTCGACTTTCACAAGGTCTACCACTGCCTGCACAATTACTGCGTCACCGACCTTTCCGCCGTATACCTGGATATCCTCAAGGACCGGCTCTATGCCTCGGCCCAGACCGGACCGGAACGCCGCTCGGCCCAGACGGCCCTTTGGCATATTCTGCGTCTGCTGCTGCGCGACATGGCCCCGGTGCTTTCCTTCACGGCGGAGGAAATCCTCAGCCATATCCCGGAAGGGCTGCGCCCCCCGCTGGCCACGGTTTTCGCGCTGCCGCCGGTGGACGACCTCGCCCCCTTCCTGCTGCCGGAAGGCACGCGCGACGACTGGAACGTGCTGCTGGCCGTGCGCGGCGCGGTAACCCGCGCTATTGAGCCCCTGCGCCGCGACGGCGCGGTGGGGCACGCCCTGGACACGCGGGTGACCCTCTATGCGGCCGATGAGCTGCGCCAGCGCCTGGAAGGGCTGGATACGGACCTGCGGGCTTTCTGCATCGTCTCCCAGCTGAGCCTGCAGCCGCTGGCCGCCGCGCCGCAAGGCGCCTACAGCGACCCGGAAGTGGCGGGCCTGGCCATTGATGTGGGCAAGGCCCTGGGAGCCAAGTGCGAACGCTGCTGGATTTACAGCACGGAGCTGGGCAGCCATAAGGACCACCCCACCCTTTGCCCGCGCTGCACGGCCGTGGTCGTCGGCCCGGACGCCGAGCGCAGCTGACGCGCCATGGTACGCCGCTACGCGCTGCTGGGCTCCGTAGCCGCCCTGGTCCTGTTTCTGGATCAGCTGAGCAAATGGGCCGTCATGCGTTGCATACCGGAGCACAGGCCAGTCACGGTCATCCCCGGCGTGTTCGACCTGGTCAACATCCGCAACCGGGGCGCGGCCTTCGGCTTCCTGAACCGCTCGGACATGGAGTGGCAGTTCTGGCTTTTTCTGGCCGCCACCGTCGTGGCTGTGGGGGCCATTCTGGCTGTGGCCCGCAGCGCGGACAACGGGCCCTGCCTGCTCACGGGGCTGGGCTGCATCATGGGGGGCGCGCTGGGCAACCTGGTGGACAGGGTGCGCTTTCGTGCGGTAGTGGACTTTCTGGACGTTTATTGGAAAGATTGGCACTGGCCGGCGTTCAATGTGGCGGATTCGGCCATTTTTGTGGGGGTGGCGCTGGTCTGCCTGGTACTCTGGCTTAAGCCCGCGCCACGCCGCTGACCGGCTCGTAACCGATGCCGGGGCCTGCTGTTTGCGGCCGCGCGCAGCGTTCGCCGCAGCCCAGCACCCTGAGGAGGCTCTATGATTTTCCACTGGTGGCATGTGCTGGTGCTGATGGTGCCCATGATCCCCTCCTTGTGGAGCATTCTGCACATCTGGGGGCACGAGTTTGCAAGCCCCCAGCAGCGCGTGCTCTGGCTCCTGCTGGTGGTGTTCGTGCCGGTTCTCGGCGGCATCATCTATATTTTTACCGGGCGCAAAAAGGCGCTGGGCGAGGTGAAGACCTAGGGTTGCCCTGTTGCCTTCGCAGCAAAGCCTGACCCGCCCGATGGAACAGCCCCTTAGTCAACCCCCAAGCCTTTGAAGATGAGGAAGATATGCGCACATTCCGTTCCCTGTACATCCTGACGCTGGCCTGCGCGGCCCTGCCGTTGAGCGGCTGCGTGGGCAGCAGCAGCGGCAGCGGCAATCTGAGCCTGGAGCAGCAGGTGCAGCAGCACGACGTGCAGCTGCGGCAGATGCAGCCCGCCCAGGCCGATGCCTGGAATCAGCTCCAGGCCATGCGCCAGGAGCTGAATACCCTGAAAGGTCAGATGGACGACCTGCACAACGCGGGCGGCGCACGCGCCCTGGTGGAGCGCGTTAAAACCCATGACGAGGCCCTGCGCCAGGTGGAGCGCAGCATGGCGCTGAACCTGAACCTGGGCGACCCCATGGCCGCCTCCGCCGGCTCTTCGCCTGCCGCGACCCCGATTGTCCAGGCCGCGCCGCAGGCCCAGCCCGCCTACGGACAAACCCCGGCCTACGGCCAAACCCCCACCTACGGACAGGCTGCCGCCAACGGGCAGCCCGCTTACGGCCAGGCGGCCGCCGGCGCAACAGCGGGGGCCGCTGGCGTCGCGGCGGGCTCTGCGGCGGCAGGGCCGGCCCAGGCGCCTTCGGCCAGCACCTGGGGGCAGCCTTCGCCCCAGCCCCAAACGCAGGTGCAGGCGCCGCAAAAAGATATCTCCCTGGCCCTGTTCGACGCGGGCGTCAACGCCTTTAACGCCCGCAAGTACGATGAGGCCCAGCGCTCCTTTTCTGACTTTCTCAAAAACTACAAAGACCACAGCCAGGCTCCGGAAGCCCAGTACTACATGGCGGAGTGCTACTTCCAGCGCAACCAGTTTGCGGATGCGGCCCTGGCCTACGACACGGTCATCAAAAAGTATCCCAAATCCTCCAGCGCGCCCGGCGCGTACCTGAAACAGGGCATCAGCTTCAGCAAGCTCAATCAGGGCGCGGCGGCCAAGGCCCGCATGCAGGAGCTGATCAAAAAATACCCCAATTCGCCCGAAGCCGCACGGGCCAAGACCTTCCTTAAGACCAACAAGTGACGCCTCAGCGGCCCCGTGCGGACAGTCGCCGGGGCCGCAGCAGCTTTCCACCGCAACCGCGCCGCGCGCAAAGGGCAGAGGCATGAGCGACCAGCCGAGCGAACCCGCCGTGTACAAGCAGCTGACTGCAGACATGCGCCAGGGCCTCAGGGATATTTACCGCCAGATCTACACCGCCTCCAAAGACCAGCCCCTGCCCGGCCCCGCCACGGACGCGCTGTTCCACGAGGCTTCGGACCAGCTGGACGAGGTGCTGAAGGCCACGGAATCGGCCACCATGAGCATCATGGAAATTGTAGAACGGCACCTGGATCTGCAGGCCCAGAACACCGAGCTGCTGGCCGCCGTGCGCCAGGGCACGGCCACCCCCTCCCAGGTGCACATGCTGGAAGAAAACAACAGCCGCCTGGGCGACGACCTGACCACCCTGCTCACCACCCTGAGCTTTCAGGACATTACCGGCCAGCGCATCAAGCGCGTGGTGGACTCCCTGAACCAGATCGAAAGTACCGTGGTGGAGCTCTACATTTCTTCCGGCCTCATGCTTGAGGGGGCGGAAAACAGCCCCCAGAAGACCGCGGCCGAGCTGCGCGACGAAGCTGCCAAAGCCCTGAAGGCCTTCCACCAGCGCCGCCAGGCCGCCCTCAAAGGCCCGGACAAAAACGGCATTTCCCAGTCCGCCATTGACGATATGCTCGCCCAGCTGGGCATGTAATCGCTTCCTATTTTCCCGCTGCCCGACCATTTTTCTTTCCGCCTGAGTTCCGTCAGGCGGGGGATTACAAGTCTGAGGCGCGGCTCATGGGAGCAGCGCCTTCCAATCTATTCTGGGAAAGACGGGCAGGCTGGCCGTATCAGTCCGCAGGAAATCGAGCGCTACCGCCAAGAGTTTCTCATATTTCTCCTTACCGATAGGAAAGTAGCCATGCGCGAGCAGAGATGCATTGCGGCATTCCAAAACTTTCTTCAGGTTGTGCTGTGACGCAAGAAAATCTTTTCCCAATGGATCATCCAGTGCCGCCAGCAGCTGAAAGGATTTTTCCAGGCCTACGCGTGCGGTGCCCTCCGCCTCCAGCGACGAATGCCAATCCTCTCGCAGGGACGCGGGCACCTGCTCCGGCCGCACATGCCCATTGTCGATGCCGTGCCGCACCCGCAAGGCGCATTTGGCACATTTTTCTATGGCGCTGTACAGGCGCGCCACCGCATCGTCATAGTGCCCTGCCGCGGCGCGGCGCTGCGCGTTGCCCAGCAGATCCCGCAGATAGGCGTTCCCCATCTCGTCCGTTGGCTGTGCAGGCATATTACGCAGCATCTTCGCGTCCTCGCAGACGATTTCCAGACGCTCCACATCCTGCTGCAAACCGGAGTGCAATTCTGCAAGTCGCTTGCTTCTGACAACGTAAGGTACCAGCCGGTCATGGGCCTGACGCAAGTGCCCCAGTGCCGCCTTATGGTCAAAGCTGTCCCAGAGCATATAGCCCTGCACCATGGCAGCGATGGCGCCGTAGAATTTCTTCTTGCCCGCATCGTCCATCTTTTGGGCAAGTGTCTGCGCCGTGGTCAGGGCATCGACGAACTGAGCGTTATTGAAGGAGTGCGCCAATGCGCGGGCCTCCCGCAGGGCCAGCACGTCCCACGGGTTGGCGTCCTGCACCACTTTTTCTGTGCCGGATTTCACGATACCCAGCCCATCCTTGGTGCGCGCGCAGCCCCCCACATAGGAGAAACGGCTTTGAAACTCCATCATGACCAAAGCCAGGGCCGCGGACATAATCTTTGTGCCGCCGGTAATATCTGCTATGAGGGGCGTATCCTCCGGCAAGGACATGTCACGCAATGCCTGGGGAATGCCCTTCCGCATATCCAGCACGCATTGTACGATGTCTTGGACATTGCTGAGGGTAACGATCTGGGTATCGCCGATGTGCCATGCCAAGTCGGCCTCAACGCTCCCGCGGATGGTGCAGCGAGACTCCGGCGAGGCGAAGTAGATGACATGGCTTGGTTTGTGAAAGCAGATGGTTGTGCGCAGAGGTTCGGGCGAACCACCCACCGTGCAGACGATGACCTTTGGTGTGGATATGCTCATGCTTCCTTGCTCCAGCTGATGAGTTTGTTTTTCAAATTCAGCACATCCTTGCCGCAAAGCACGCGCACGCCCATAGTGCGCGCCCGTTCCATGTCTCTGCTATCGAGAGGGCGCACCGAACAGAGCATGGCCCTGGTGAAGATGCCGCCGAGGCGTTCATGAAGTGAATCCACCTTATAGAGATCTGCGGACACTCTATTCTGTTGCGCGGCACCACTATCGGACATGACTGACGTTTTACATTCAATAGTGAACAGACGGTTGCGCGCGGTAAACAGGGCATCAAGTTCGTTCAGCACCCCTTCCCGCCGCACTCTGACTGAGGATGCAAAATCATTGATGATCCGTTCCATTTTCAACTTGAACAGCGTCATCCGCACATATTCTTCAAACCAAACGCCATTGCACCAGCGTCGTGCCGTTTCGTTGGGAAAGGCCACACAGCCGTTTCCTGTCAGCGCCATGCCCTCGCCTTTGCAAAGAGCCAACAGCTTTTCCCAGGTCCCGTCAGGTGCGCGGTTGTCGCGCGCACAACAGTTGGCATTGGTGGCATTCTCCGCCAGCCTGTTGAGATGGCCCAACGCCATTCCCCCCGCAGGGGTGCAGGCCAGCTCCAACAGACGCATAAGCGCCTCCCGGCGCGGGGCAGGTACGGGGTCTGCGTTGGCATTTTCCACATCAAAGCCGTTGGCCGTCAGCAAGTCTCGCACGGAGAGCACGTCCGGCAGGGGGGCATAGCGCCATGTACGGTCAATCTGGATGACCTGCTCTGCCGCTGTGTCGATGTAAAAGGCTGGAGTTCCGCAGGCATAGGCCCATTCCGAAGCTGCCAAAGCCATGAGCTTGGTGCCCCCCGTGAGATTCACCCCCAGTGATTCTCCGCCACAGTCTGCACGGATGGAGTCCAACACGGCATACATGGCGTCCTGCCCGTAGTTATCCTCCAGTGAGTATTCTGAGAAGGCGCACTGCCGCCCCCGCGCTTGCAGAGCCCTGCGCAACTGCTGTGCTGCGCTCCGCATAGTCGGGGTGACGACCGCGTGGATATAGGAAGGTTCTTTTCCCGGCAGGGACGCAGCCAACAATGTGGGCACCGCTTGGCCGGACACGAAGACAATGTGGTGTTGCAGGGCAGAAATGGGCATGCAGACTCCAATTCTATCCCGGACCGGGACAGGGTCAAATAACCGTCCAGGGCAGCGGTTCGGACGCCTGCGGCAGGGTTGCCCCGCAGGCTCGCCGACGCCCCGCGCAGGACTCGCACAGCGGGAAGATTTTCACGCCGTCCTCCTCAGGGTCGATGACCGCGGCCAAGCGGCACTGCAGCACCTGCAGGGTATGCTGGGTGAGGTATACCTCATACACGGACCTCTGTACGCGAACGCCGTAGTCCAGCACAATGGAAGCGGCGCGCGCGAGGCGTCTGTTGTCCGCTATATCGTACAGCACAAGATAGTGGCCGTCCATCAGATAACCATCCAATCTGTTTGTGTCACGCGGATGCCCTGCCCCAAAATGATGGCACGGTGGGCGCAGCGGCGACACAAAGGGTAGATGACCACAGAATCCCAGGGCTGCATGTCGAGCGCCGCGGCCATACGCAGGACAGCGGCGAACTCTTTCTGCCCCAGCACACATTCAAAAACAGATTTTTGCGTGTGCAGTCCTTTTTCGCGGAGAAAACTGAAAAATTTACGGCGAGTCCTGTTATCGCTGATGTCATAGGCAATGAGCGCGTACATGGGTGTCACCGCAGCATGAGGGGGAGATACGCGTCCGCTTCGCCCTCCACAAGACGGCGGTATTGCCGGGCCTGGAACACAAGGGCGTCATTGTAGGTCATCTGCCGGTCCGCTGCAGGGTGGTGGAATTCCGTTTCCATTTTCCTTGCGAAGATTGTGAGCACACGTTTGAATGCATCATGCCGCAAAAGCACGGGCGATCTGCCAGGCACATGCCCGCCCGGAGTCTCCTCCGTCTGTTCGCCTGCCAGGGCGCTGACATCAGGCACGGAACACTGCGGCGTCATGGCTCCGAGTGGCTCCTGCAGGGCAGCCTGCTCTGCAGGATCGGCTGTCAGGAGTTCCTCCTGTGGTTCCGGTGCGGGCGCTTCAAAATCATTGCGGCCGAGCACTCGCAGATTAAACAGTGCGATGGTGAGTGTATCGGCCAGCATAGCGCGGAACTCCTCCACAAGGTCCAGCGGCAGGCATTGCCGCCCGTAAGTGGGCCTGTGCAAAGCCGCCGGGTAGGGGTCCAACCCTGCGATGCGCACTGCGGCACAGCAACGGTTGATGAGCAGGGTGTAAAGCAGTGACAACACGGCGTTGACCGGATCGGTGGGTGGGCGACGCACACGCCTTGTGAACCCCCAGTCTTCCGTAAAAGCCAGCGGCAAATGCTTGAAGTACAGGGCCGCACCGCTCCCCTCCAGTCCGCGCAGCGCGTCAAGGTCGTCGAGCGCGTCCGCCTTGCGCGCCAGCTCACGCAGGGCGGTAGCCGCCTCGCCCGCCTGCGGCTTTCCTCTCGCGCGCCTAATGCGGGCCATGACCGTGGCCTGGTTGGCGAGCTTGGCCTGTACGATGCGGCGCCCCACCTTCAGGCAGAAGGCCTGGTCGTCCATCAGGACGAACTGGCGCTTACGCAGAAAGACATTGGCTGGCTCCCTGCCGGACAGCCGCCCCATGTATCTGCCGTCCGCCCGCAAAAAGACCGTATCCACATCCTCGCGCAGCAGAAAAAGGAGAGCCGGAGGCGTCAGTTGCACATTGCCGAACAGGAGCAGTTGCTCCAACTGTTCCACAAAGAGGGTGCGCTTCATGTCCGGCGTGGAGACAATAAGCCGCTGCCCTTCGCGAGAAATTTTTGCGCCCTGTTCGCGGATGTAGGCAATCATGGACAGTCCCTTTGCGTATCAGGTCTTTTCCGTCCGGCGGCATGCCCCCATGACAAAGACCAACGCAGTTGAGTCACAATCCCTTTGTATTTCAGGTCTCTTTCTTCC